>JBILEM010000180.1:0-3594 GCA_044352085.1 Schleiferiaceae bacterium | reverse complement strand
AGTACCTCTACGACGCCCACCAGGGACGCAGCAAGAAGGCGCACCTCCTCGCCGGAGTAGGCCACAACGTCCGCGGCGGCTGGGGTGCGGAAAATTGGGGGGCGGCTATTTTGGATTTTGTAACTAAAGAATAGTTACTATATTTGCAACTACTATTTAGTTGCAGCGGTACGCAATGGAATACGTAACCAAACTAATTCGTAAAAACCATGGCGAAGAACTTGACCTATAAAAATTACGAAGCAGAAATCAGCTACAGCGCTGAGGATCACGTTTTCTTTGGGAAAATTTTGGGCATCAATGATCTGGTGGCCTTTGAAGGCAGCACTACGGATGAGCTGAAGCAGTCGTTTTTCAATGCGGTAGACGATTACTTACAAACCTGCCAAGAACTGGGCAAAGAACCCGATAAGGTTTATAAAGGCGTATTCAATGTGCGGGTAAAACCCGAAATTCATCGGAAACTGGCTTATCTCGCGCAGCAAGAAAACACCTCGCTCAACCACTTGGTTGAAGAGTCGCTCATCAAATACACCGAGTCGAAGTAAACCACACCCAACAGGTACGGCGTAAACGTGCCCCAAAAGGAGAACCCGGAAGGACTTCCCTTACTTACCCCAACAGGCGAACGACCTCGGCTTCAAAGGACGACGGCAGTGCCGTCGGGAAGTACCGGCGGACCACTTGGCCCTCCCGGTTTACGAGGAACTTTGCGAAATTCCACACAATGCGACCGCCCAAAATGCCCTTCTTTTGGGATTTCAGGTACTGGTAGACAGGATGCGTGTGGGGACCGTTGACGTCGACTTTGGCCATCATCGGGAAGCTAACGCCGTAGTTGATCAGGCACCCTTCGGAAATGGACTTTTCCGTGCCGGGTTCTTGATTGGCAAACTGGTTGCACGGGAAACCCAGGATTACCAATCCGCGGTCTTTGAACTTTCGGTAGAGGGCTTCCAACCCTTCGTACTGCGGCGTGAGGCCGCATTTGCTGGCGGTGTTGACCACCAAAACCACCTTGCCTTGGAGCTGGTCGAAGGAAAAGGGTTGGCCTTGAAGGGTTTGCGCGGTAAGCGCGTAAAAGGGAGCGTCGGACATGTCTGATTAACACCGCTGTACGGGGATTGTTTTCCGCGGGGATTCGGTTAATTTTGCGCGCAGCATGCGTACTACTTCCCCCCCTGCTTGGTTAGAACGTTCGGCCCTTTTGGTGGGCGACGAAGCCCTTCTCCGTTTGCAAAAATCCCATGTTTTGGTCGTGGGACTGGGGGGCGTCGGGAGTTTTGCTGTGGAGTTTTTGGCGCGGTCTGGCGTAGGCCAATTGACCTTGGTGGACGGCGACGTGGTAGACCCCACCAACCGGAACCGGCAGCTGCAGGCCCTGTCTTCCACCCACGGGCAGAAAAAAGCCCACCTCCTGCGGGACCGCGTGCTGGACATCAACCCCGACCTTCAGGTGACCGCCATCGATGCGTTTTTAGAGCCCGAGGCCATGCGGGAACTGTTGCTCTCGTCGCGCGTGGACTTCGCCTTGGACTGCATCGACTCGGTGCAACCCAAACTGAACTTTTTGGCTACGGCTTTGGGGGCGCAATTGCCCTTTTTGAGCGCCATGGGAGCCGGGGGCAAGGTCGACCCCGAAAAGATCAAAATTGGACGACTGGACCGCGTCCAGAACTGCCCCTTTGCCGCGCACATTCGGAAACGGCTTCGCCGGGAGTTTCAGCTGAACCCCAAGTTCTTGTGTGTCCATTCGACGGAACTGCCCAACAAGGAATCCATTGCCCTGACCGACGGCACCAAATTCAAAAAATCCTATTACGGCACCAGCGCCTGGATTCCCGCCGCTTTTGGGCTGCACGCAGCTGCGCACACGGTGCGGCATTTGATGCAACCGGAAAAGGAGGCGCCTGGAGCGGCTGTGGCCCCCGCCAAAGGCTACTAGCGGAACCGCGGCCGGTTGCTCTTACTTCTTGCCGGAATTGCTCTTGGTGGCGTTGTTCAACCACGCATAGACCATGCCGGCAATCATCACGATGCCGAGGATGCCCGCAACCAAAACAGTTGAATTCCCGCTCTTTTCGTACCAGTACGTCAGAGCGCCCAGGTAGGAAAACCACAGAATGGCCCAAACGCCCCACGGCACTTTGACCACGGTCTTCTTCACTTTTTCTGCCTTTTCGCGGCTGACCAGTCGGTCCAGGGCGTCTTGCAGGTCCTTGCCGTAGGCGGGAACCACCTCCGTCGTGCCGTCTTCGTTCAGAATGGTCACTTCGTATTTGAGGTACTCGGGGAACGACTCAGACGTTTTGCGGTACTTGACTTCGATGGCTTTGCGTTTCATGGACTAGGAGGATTTTGTCTTTTGCAAAGGTACAAAGATTGCATCGGCTGAGTAGTTTAGCTGCATGGGTCTGCGTCAGATTCACGGAATAATTCATCTTTCTTTAACACATTCTCTGCGTGAAGCATTCCTTATTAAAACGTAATATTGCATTATACCATTTATGGGGACAATCGTAACCGCACACCGCTCTAAAACACCGCCATGGGAACCACCCGAACCGACTTGTACGCACCCCAAGACCTGGAATTGGCCTCGTGGGCCAAAGCCCTGGGGCATCCCGCCCGAATTGCCATTTTGCGCCACTTGGTGGCCTGCGAAACCTGCATTACGGGGGACCTCACCGAGGTCGTTGGCTTGGCCCAGGCCACCATTTCCCAGCACCTGCGGGAACTCAAGGAACTTGGTTTGATTCGCGGAACCGTGCAAGGAACTGCGGTAAATTATTGCATCGATCCGGACCAATGGCAAGCTGCTGCGGGTCAGTTGGGTGCGTTTTTTGACCGCGGCCCTGTGCTGAAAGATGCGTGCTGCCCGGCACCGGCTGCGCCGGTCCGGTGGGACGTGCTGGAACCCATTGCCCACTTCCTGGCCGAGCAAATCCGCACCCAAGGAGGCGCGGACGTCCAGTTTATCTGCACCCACAACTCCCGACGCAGCCAGATGGCGCATGCCTGGGGACACGTTTACGCAGCCGAATTGGACCTCCCTATCCGACTATTCTCCGGCGGCACGGAGGCTACGGCCTGCCACCCGCATACCGTGGACGCCCTGGTTCGGGCGGGATTCTCGCTGGTGAGTGCCGCTCCGGTGGTGCTTCAAGGACCACACGGCGGCCCAGTCACCCTTACCTCCAAACGCTTCGACGACCCGCTGAATGCGTCGGACGGTTTTTTGGCGCTGATGACCTGCTCGGACGCGGACGAAAACTGCCCCTTCATTCCCCAGGCACGGGCACGGATGCCCCTGCGGTATTCCGACCCCAAGGATTTCGACGGAACCGAGCAAGAACACGCTGCCTACGACGCCACCTGCTCCGCCATTTCGCACGAGCTCAAAGCGCTGTTTGAGCGGGTGGTGGAGCTCCTTTAACCCGCCTTCCCGCGCCCATCCCGCACTTTTTCCCTACTTCTCCCCGCAATCCCATGAAAAAACTGTCCTTCCTAGACCGCTACCTGACCCTGTGGATTTTTGCCGCCATGGCCCTGGGCGTGGCGTTGGGCAACTGGGTTCCCGCAGTGCCCGCTTGG
>JBILEM010000179.1:0-3630 GCA_044352085.1 Schleiferiaceae bacterium | reverse complement strand
GGCCAGCAAAAAAGCTACCTCGTTGCGGTTAAATTGGCCCAGTTTGCCCGGCTGACCGCTGCATTGGGCAGGAAGCCCTTGTTGCTGTTGGACGACGTTTTCGACAAATTGGACGCCCAGCGGGTGGAGGCCTTGGTGTCCTTGGTGCGCGCAAACGAATTCGGTCAAATCTTTTTAACGGACACCCATCCCGATCGCACCGAAGCGCTGGTCAAACGCATGGACGAGACCGGTAATGTGGTGAACCTGTAGGGTAGGATGGGCGAATGGCGCCCGTCGAGCAGGGCGCGGCCCGGAGCAAACGTTTGTGTACTTTTGTTTCATGGCCAAACGGGACAACACCGAATCATTGGGAACCTTATTGCACCGTTGGTTGGCGCCGTTGCACCGCGATCCTGCGTTCCGCAATGCGGCTGCTCGGTCAGCGTGGGACGAGCTATTGGGAGCCAATGTGGCCCAGCGCACCCAGCGGTTGGAATGGCACGGCACCGAATTGGTGGTTTGGTTGGATTCGTCGGCCATGCGCCACGAATTGGACCTCCAAAAAACCCGCATCGCAGAAGCGTTGCGCCAAGCCTTAGGCGAAGCCTATCCGCTCGAGAAACTCCGATTTTCTTAAAAAATAAAAAAAGCGCCCGTAGGCGCTTTTCTTGTACGGAGAAATCCGGATTGGAATTAAAACGTTTCTTTCGTTCCGAAAAAGAAAGCCCCCTCGATGGCGGCATTTTCGTCGGAATCGGAACCGTGAACGGCGTTGGCGGCAATGCTCTCGGCATACATCCGGCGGATGGTGCCTTCTGCGGCCTTGGCGGGATCCGTGGCTCCAATCAAGGTGCGGAAATCTTCAACAGCGTTGTCTTTTTCCAGGATGGCGGCTACAATGGGGCCGGAGGTCATGTACTCCACCAACTCGCCAAAGAACGGGCGCTCGCGGTGAATGTCGTAGAATAGACCCGCTTCGTGCTGGCTCAAACGCTGCATTTGGAGGGAAACGATGCGGAAGCCCGCTTCGTTGATTTTGGCGAGAATGGCGCCAATGTGCCCGTTCGCTACGGCGTCGGGCTTGATCATGGTAAAGGTCCGGTTTGTGGCCATGGATTGCATTTTTTTAGTGGCCGCAAAAGTACGAAATTGCTGCCATGTTTGAACTAACCTCGTTTTTGGATGCCGCCCCTCGGAAAGTGGTACTAACCACCCACTGGAACCCCGACGGAGATGCCGTAGGAAGTACGCTTGGCCTGTTGGCGGTCTTGCGAAGCCGCGGCCATGAGGTTGACGCCGTGTTTCCCAATGCTCCTTCCACCAACTTGCATTGGATGCCCCTCTGGGGAACGTCCGGTGTATGGGTGGACGACGTGGCACCCGATTCGGTAGACACCTTGGTGCAGCACGCAGATTTGGTGATGGCCTTGGATTACAACCACTGGTCCCGAACAGGGGAGTCGTTGTCTGCCCGTCTGGCTCTTTTTCCCGGAACAACCGCTTTATTGGATCACCACCCGCAGCCCGATGCGTCGTTTTCCTTCCTGCTCTCCGATACAACGGCCAGCAGCACGTGTGAATTGGTGGAGCGCTGGGTGCACCAAGCGGGATGGTCCAACAACGTGGACGCCGGTGCGGCGACGTGTTTGTTTACTGGAATGCTCACCGATACCGGCAGTTTTCGGTACCCGTCTACTTCGGCACACACCCTGGCCGCTGCGGCTCGTATGGTGGAGGCCGGTGCCTTTCCCGAGTCCATTCACGAACGTCTGTTCGATGCTTTAAGTCCCCAACGGATGCTTTTGTGGGGCGAAGCCTTGCGGGGAATGCAATTCTGGGAGTCGGGTAAATTGGCGGTGTTGACCTTGGACAAACCAACCTTGGATAAAATAGGCTATGCCAAGGGAGATTCGGATGGCTTGGTGAACCAAGGACTAGCCGTCAAAGGGGTAGAGGTCAGTGCCTTTTTCCGCGAAGAAGCCGCAGGTGTAAAAATTTCGTTCCGTTCCAAAGGATCCCGGGATGTGAATGCGTTCTCGCGGGAGTATTTTGCGGGGGGAGGCCATGTGAATGCGGCAGGCGGTTTTTTTGCAGGTTCCTTGCAAGAAGCGCTGGTCCTGTTGAAGAAGGTTTCGACCGGGTGGCTCGCGGCCCTTCTTTTGAGCGCGGGGTTGATGGGTTGCACAGGCCGCGAAGCCGGAGAAACCCGGATGGACCAAACGTCTGCATCCGCAGATACGCGCTTGGATCCCGAAGCGGAGTTGATTCAACAGCACAGGGATCAGCTCGCAGCAGAGCGCCGTTCCATGGATCGATTCATTGCTGACCGGGGTTGGATCATGCAAACCGGAGGCACCGGTTGGAAGCTTTGGCGCGTTGAAAAAGGGGCTGGTGCCGCCCTGCAGACCGGAGACGGGGTGGAATTGACCGCCCGTGCCACCGACTTACGCAACAAGGTGTTTTACCGGTATCCCGCGTCCAAACCGTTTGTATTCCGTTTGGGCCGGGACAACGTCGGCGAGATTGGCCTGCACGAGGTTTTGTTAGGATCTCGACGGGGAGACAGTTTGGTAGTTGTTTTACCGGCCCACTTGGCACACGGGGTTGCAGGAGATTTGCACGAAATACCGCCGATGAGTCCCGTCGTTTATTACCTTCGCGTTCGGTAAATTTTGGGTACGCTTTTTGTTTTGTGACGGCCGTACCCAACCCAATTTCTCGATTTGCTCATTTTTAAACTGAACCTTCATCCCATGAAAAAACAAATTCTCGCCTGGTTGATTGCGGGCGTAACTGCGCTGACAGGCACCGCGTGCCAAGCCAAAGGCACCGTTTCCGTGAACGGTGAAAAAGTAGCCGTGAACGACGGAATGTATGCCCTTTTTCAAACCAACCAAGGCGATATTTTGGTGCGTTTGGAATTCAAAAAGGCACCCATGACTGTGGCCAATTTTGTGGCTTTGGCCGAAGGAACCCATCCGTTGGTGGCGGTTCGCAAGAACCAGCCCTTCTACGACGGGCTGATTTTCCACCGCTGCATCAAGAATTTCATGATCCAGGGCGGCGACCCCGACGGAACCGGTATGGGCGGCCCCGGATACCAGTTTCCCGACGAATTTGAGCCCACTTTGAAGCACGACACCGTCGGTATTTTGTCCATGGCCAACGCGGGTCCGGGCACCAACGGTTCTCAATTCTTTATTACCGAAGTACCCACTCCGTGGTTGGACAACCGCCACACCGTGTTTGGACAGGTAATTGCCGGTCATGCCAAAATGGCGGTGATCACTTCCTTGCCCCAAAACGCAAGCAACAAACCCAACGAAGACGTGGTGTTGAAAAAGCTGGAAATCGTTCGCGTTGGCAAGGACGCCGAAGCTTTTGATGCCCCTAAAATTTTTGCCGACCGCAAAGAAAATATTGACAAAGAGAAGAAAGAACGCAGCGCAGCTGCAGACAAAATCGGTCAAGAACGCCTGGCGCAGTTCTCCTTTTGGTCCGACGGCGGAACGGTAGACCAAGCGGCTTACAGCAAGGCCTATGCGCAGTGGAACGGCAAGGCCGTTGCCAAAGCGGGAGGTTTGAAAGTGCTGGTGGTGAAAGAAGGTACCGGTGCAGTCGTGCAAGCCGGAAACCAAGTTTCGGTCC
>JBILEM010000178.1:0-3653 GCA_044352085.1 Schleiferiaceae bacterium | reverse complement strand
CGCGGAATACCTGATCCCGGTTGGCCTGGTTGAATACCTCCCGGCTGTTCTTTTGGATAGTGGGGTAGTATTTTGTTCCATCGGCTGCTTCAAAGTAGGCACCGCTGGTGTTGACCGAATCGGCTCCACCTTTGCGGTCGGCAATGCGATCGCCCCAGCTCAAAGCACTGGTCGGAGAGTAGTTGCCGTAAGACCCTTGGCCAAACGTGCTCTGCTTTTCGTACTCGCGGTTGATGCGGTCCACGCCTACGGAGTAACGTGCTTCCACGCTGTAGCCTTTGGCGTTGGCCTTGCCCTTTTTGGTGGTGATCATGATCACGCCGTTGGCGGCACGGGTTCCCCAAACAGCCGCTGCCGCAGCGCCTTTCAGCACTTCGACGGAGGCAATGTCGTCGGGGTTCAAGTCGTTCAAACGGCTCTGTTGCACCACCCCGTCGACGCCTTGGCCCACGCTGGAGTTGCTTACGGGAATACCGTCGACTACAATCAACGGCTGCAAGCTGCCGGTGATGGTCGATTGGCCCCGAATCTGGATGAAGGCACCTGCACCCGGGTCACCGGAATTTCGGGTGATGGAAATACCCGAGCCTTTACCAGAAAGGCCTTGGATGATTCCACTTTCGCCCGACTTCTGGACGCTTCCTCCCGCAACGCTGACGGAAGCAATGCCCTTCTTGTCTTTGCTGCCTTGAACACCCAAAGCAGAAACGGTGGCTTCACCGAGCTGACCGGACTTGGTGGAATCCCGCTGATCGAGGAATCCCGCCGAAGCCGCCCGAACCGGTGCCACGCTTGTGCCAACCGCCATCACAGCGCCTAGCACACCAGCAAACAGTTTGTTTGACATGTAAGGTTATTTTTGTGTTAAGGCCATCAATGTAAGAATAATTTAACAACTCCCTTACAATGTGTTCATAAAACACAAAAATTACTCTTCTTCTTTGCGCCTTTGCAAATCCAGTGCAACCAGCAATGCCGCGAATCCCCAGACCGGGGCGGAGGCTTTGTCGGTGTCTAAAAAATTATTGAGCACCCCGTGGGTGAAATAGGTGACCAAACCCAAAGCAGCGGAAATGGCCAACCAATAATCCCGACCTCCTTGGGAACGAAGCGCAGGCAATAGGGTTGCTCCCGTCCACAACAGGGTGCCCAGCAAAACCAAAATGGCGACCAATCCCAAAACCCCTTCCTCCGCCAATGGACCGATGTATTCGGAATGGGCGTTTCCGTTGTCTCCGGCGTTGGTCGAAATAATCGTGAGGTCCGACGAATGCTGGAAGGGTGCATACTGAAACTGGTACGTCCCGGGGCCCCAGCCGGTCCAAGGGCGCTCTTGAAACATGCGCATGGCTGAATTCCAGCGGTTGAGGCGTTCCAAATTGGAGGCATCGGTAGAAATATTGCTCATGGAGGCCACGTGTTCGCCCAATCGGTCGGAAGACACGGCCTTATTCCGCTCTGCACTGCGTTGCAACTGGTCTTTTACCGTATACAATCCGCCCAAACCAACCAATCCGAGCAAGAGTACCAGGTGCCACCGGATGCGGAGCCGGTGGATGACGAAGATCCCAAAGGCCACCACCAAACTGAGCCAAGCCGCGCGGGTATACGAATAAACAAGACCCACCAGTACCAGGGTCAATAAACTGAGCGTACCCATCCGCATGAGTAGGGATTGCGACCGCACCGCAAAATAAACCGCAACGGGAATGTACATCGCCAGGGCAGCACCGTACACCGTGTGCTCCTTGTAGAAAGGATACATGACCCACGTCGACGTTTGTTTGCTAAATCCGTATTGAGAATGGACGCTCAGGGTATAGGCCACGGCAACCGCCAACGGCAGGAGGTACAACCAAAAAAACAACGGTCGGTAGGATTTGGTGGCCAGAACATGCACCATAAGGAAAAAGTAAGGGACCACGAACCACAGGCGTGCCACCCAATGCTTGATGCTGACCAAAGGCATGGAACTGGTAATGGAGGCCAGCAGCATCCAGCCGAGGTAGAAAAAAATCGCCAAGGATACCGGATGGCGGGCCACTTCCCGGTTGACCCTGCCGGTCATAATCAACCGAAAAAAGAGCAACAACGTGATGCCAAAGAGCAACGGCTCGGTGGGCAAACTCAACCCAACGTTAAAGCCCCGGTCCTGCAGGGTAACACTGAGGGGCGTGAGGGCCACCACGGTCAACATCAACCAATCCAACCGGACAAAGGCAAACCAGATAACAGCTAGTGCAGCCGGCACCGCAAGCACCAGGTAGTGCTCCAAAGCAACCGCAACTGCCAGGAGGGCAGACACCCCCAAGCCAGCCGCCCAGACCGTCCGTTGGCGAAGTACGTTGTTCACGCGTCTTTCAAGCGCAAATCGCGGATGGCATTGTACACCAGTATAAAGAGCATGGTGCCCACAAACGCCGAGAACATGGAAACGGCCACAATAAGCCAACGCACCGGGTAGGTTTTGCGCTCTGCCGGAATGGCCTTGGTTACGCGAAAGGTGGCCGGCATGGATTGCTGCGCATCCACGCGGGCCTGGTCCAACTTGGTTCGGATTTTTACCTCCTCTTGTTTCAGCAAGTACAACTCGTCCCGCAGGGCCACGTACCGACCGCCGTACCGGGCCAAGGTATCCAGCATGTTTTGCAACTCGCGCACAATGCGCTTGTCTTTTCCTTCCAAAATAGCCGTTGCGAGCTGCTCCGAAATCACCGCGCTTTGCTGTTCGTAGTCGTGTACTCCTTTCTTGCGGAGATTGCGCAATTCGGCATCCATTTCCAAGACATCCTCCCGGACTTTGTCGTATTCCCCTTTGACAATGGTGAATCCAAATCCGGCTCGGTTTCGTTGGATGCGGGACTTCACGCGGTCCAGCATGTCAATGATTTCGTTGGCGATATCGGCAGCCATTTGGGGATCGGTGTCCAAGACCGATATCTCGACGGACATGAATTGGGTGCGTTGGAAGGAAATTTTGTCGTTGAATTCTTCGCGCAAATAGGTCATTTTGTACTTGCCGGCGGGGTCAATGTCGTAGTGTTGGAGCAGGTTGAATTTGGCCGCAATGGTGTCAAAAATTTCGTCCGAATTCAGGATCTGAATAAGCTGTTCGGCTTGTTCTTCCGCACCGAATTCCAACATGTCTTCGTCGGAAAAGCTCGTCTGGGGCAACAACACTTTGGAGACCGAGTTGGATGTGGCGGGGAATACAATTACCGAGCTTTTGAAAAGGGGCTTGATGAAGAGGGAGCTCGAGGCCAATACGCCCAGCACGCCCGCAACCAAGGGCACCAAAATCAGGGGTTTGCGCCAATGATACAAAAACTGAAGGAGAAAGGTGGAGTTGTATTCCATGGGTAGAGTCGGTGGTTCGGGAGGTGATGCCGGCTGGTTGGGTATGCGAGGGTCCGGCCGGACGGGTGCAAATTTACATTTTTTTGAACGGAGAACTTGGGGAAGAAGCTGTTGCTTAAGGTTTTGCCTTTTTCTCGTATTTCCCGCTCCCAGCGCTGTCTTGTTCCGCCAAAAAGGCTTCTACCGAAGGCAAAACTCGTCCATGCCGAAGCAGAATTTTTTGCAGCTTCTGCTGGTCGGGAAGGTAGGCGGCGCGCAGCGCCGCACGCAGCGCCGCCGGCACTTCGGGCTTTCCG
>JBILEM010000177.1:0-3657 GCA_044352085.1 Schleiferiaceae bacterium | reverse complement strand
GAAAGGTCTTTGGAAAGCGGTATTGTGGATCGTGCCGTTGGTCATCCGGATTGGTTGCTTTCAATGGTCTGGATGGCACTTCGGGTAGAAGAATACCGTGCGCCTTTGGATGAGCATGGCCGTGTAATTTCTGAAGGTTTGCGTGCGGTTAAAAATCACCAAGTACAGGTGCCGTGGGTACACGTTTGGGCTAAATCACTCTTGTTGGAATGGGGTGGTGTACCCCAGCATCGTTTTCAATCGAAAGTGGAAATATCGGTAGATATTGACCATTTATTGGCTTATGCCGGCAGGAATTGGTTCCATGTTTTACTTGCCGCGGGGAGGGATTTTTTGGTTTTTCGATGGAGAAAGGTTTTCGACCGGTTGCTGGCGAAAGCGGGTGGCGTCGATGCGTATGATACCTTGAACGAGCAAATAGAGCTTTGGCCCGAAGCGCCATGGAAGTATTTTGCCTTGGTTCAGTTGCAAAGGAATAATCGAGACACAGGCGTTGATGTTTCTGTTGAAAGGGCCCGAAAATTGTGGCGATCTATCGATGAAGCCACCGGAGGCCAATTGGGATGGCACCCTTCTACAGCGGCCAGTCAAGGCATGCAAAAGGGGTTGTTGTTCCAGGAATTCCAACAAATTAACAACGTGCTGAAACGTCAGGTGGACGCCACACGTTTTCATTTCTTGGCATTCACCCCCCAGGCGATGTATCCTGTTTTGGATGAGATGGGGATTAAGCACGATTATTCCATGGGTTTTGTCGACACCATGGGGTGGCGAGCGGGGATAGGAATACCCTATCCGTGGTTCGACTTGTCGTCTAATAGACGTTTGAATCTCTGGGTTCATCCGTTTTATGCCATGGATGGGCATTTGTTGTATTACAAAAAGTCGGGAAGTGCATTTGAAGATTGGTTTAAGGCGGCGGAAATTTGCGCTGCAAACGAAGTGCCTTTTTCGTGGGTGACGCACTGGCGCATGTTTTCAGAACAGGCTCCAGAATGGAAAGGGTGGATAGAATTTGTTAAAAAACTCCAGCAATGGCGCAAACAGAATTGAATTGGCGATGGCTGGGCCGGGAGGAGATTGACGATATCCGTTGGGATCAGGTGGTAAAAGCGGATAGCCGCTCGGTGCCCTATGGACTCACAGAGGTTTTAGATGCCCGCTGTGTGGAATGGGGAGGAATGGTATTAGGGAACTACGAGGCGGTATTTCCTCTGCCGTTTAAAAAACGGTGGGGGCTTTTGTACTCCCGAATGCCGTTTGGACTTCAGCAATTGGGAGTTTTCGGACCGGATGTTTTGAAAAGTTGGATCCATGTGGAGGCCGTTTTGAAATGCCTGCCCAAGCGATTGATTTGGTTGGACATCCATCTTCATGAGGGGATTGAAGACGCTCTAATACCTTCTTCCAAATGGAAATGGGTCGGTCTTTTTCAATTTGAAAAGTGGCACAAAAGGAGAACGGCGGTTTTACAGATTGCCAAGACCTACGAAGAAGTCCATCGGAACTTTTCGGGACAGACCGCAAAGAATGTGAAGAAGGCAACTTCCCAAGCGTTTACCTGGTTTGAACACGATTCTCCTGAGGTTTTGATTCGGGCTTTCCGGGAAAATCAAATGAAGAAGTATACGGGCATTTCGGCGATGTTTTTGGATGCTGTATCGGGGCAAATGAATGCATTGGTTAGCAAACGTCGTGGGGTAGTACATACCGTTTATGGTCCTGGAAATCAATTGTATGCCGGAGCATTTTGGTGGTTTCAAGGAGACCGTATGATCTTGTATTTTAGCGCCATTACCGATGAGGGGCGCAAATGTCAGGCCATGTCTTACTTGATAAACGAAGCCCTGATTCAGGCTTCAGGTACATGGAAAAGGTTGGATTTTGAGGGGTCTCAGGAAGATGGACTCCATCAATTTTATCTGGGTTGGGGAGCTAAGACCCTGCCGTATCTTCGTTTGCAACGATTAAAGTTTTTATGACCCTGACCCAGCTCCATTATTTGGTTGCCTTGGACGAGCAACGTCATTTTGGCAAAGCGGCAGATGCCTGCGGGGTAACGCAGCCCACTTTGAGTATGCAGGTTCAGAAACTGGAGGAAGAACTTGGGGTCGCGCTGTTTGATCGATTGCATCAGCCCATTGAACCTACGGAAGTGGGAGTTCAAGCCATTGCGCAAGCCAAAAGAACGTTGGCCGAGGCCCGTCGGTTTCATCAGGTCATTGAGGTGGGACAGTCTCCCTTTCATGGTAGTCTTTCGTTGGGGGTAATACCCACCGTTTCGCCCTACGTACTGCATCGGTTTTTGGGTTCGTTTATCCAAAAATTCTCTTTGCTCGAAGTGCATGTGGAGGAACGCACTACGTCCGAATGTGTTTCCCGCATTTTGGAGCACCGACTGGACGTTGCTTTACTGGCAACCCCCTTGGATGAAAAAGGTCTGGAAACGCTGCCCTTGTACCAAGAGCCTTTTGTGGCCTATGTCCCCGATCGGCATCGATTAGCGAACGAGTTGTTTATTACCCGGTCGGAATTGGTGCAGTCAAACGATGTGTTGTTGTTGCAAGAAGGGCACTGTTTTCGCCAACAAACCATGACTCTCTGCGGTGCAGAAGGGCTAAAAGGGGGAAGGGTGCACGTGGAGTCAGGACAATTCGAAACCTTGATTCGTCTGGCAGATTCGGGCTTGGGCATGACGTTGCTCCCGTATTTGGCCACGTTGGATTTGCCGTCGGTTCAAAAGACGCGAATAAAACCGCTTGCAGAGCCGCGTCCTGTTCGGCAGATTTCCTTGGTTTTTGCAGAAGGTTCTCCCAAGCGAAAGGCCATTGAGGCATTGGCCAGTCAAATTTTAGATAAGCTTCCAGAAAAATTACGGAATGGCGAAGGGGCCGTGGAAACCGTTTCTCCTGTAAAGCGTTAACGTCCTATCAAATGCGGTTCCCTTGTGTGTTAGCCACCCAGAATCCCCACAAAGTGGAGGAGATTGCCCCCTTTTTGGATCATCGATTCCAATGGATGACTTTGACCGAAGGAGGGTGGAACGGGGGTAAGTTGGTGGAAAACGAAACCACCTTTGAAGGCAATGCCCAGAGCAAAGCATTGCAAGGGTTTGAGGGGACCGGGTTACCTACATTGGCCGATGATTCCGGATTGGTTGTGCCGTTTCTTCAGGGCGCCCCAGGGGTTTGGAGTGCACGCTATGCGGGCCCCGATGCCAGCGATGCAGAAAACCGTCAAAAATTGCTGACCGAACTGGGTGGACAAGTGGTACCTGCCTATTTTGTCTGTGTGTTGGCATGGGTGCATCATGGCATCCACGTTCAAGTTCGGGGCGAGGTGCACGGAACAATTGCTGCTTCAGAACGCGGGTCCGCTGGATTTGGGTACGATGCCCTGTTTGTGCCTACCGAAGGCGACGGCCGGACGTTCGCGGAAATGCATCCGTCCGAAAAACAAAGGATAAGCCATCGCGCGAAAGCGCTGGAGCAATTCAACCGGATCGCATTGTCGGACCTGGGGTTGTTCTAAAGGGACGGCCGTCTGCTTGTCTGTTTGATAAAAAATGGGAGCAGACGCCAGATGAGACTTTCGTGTCCTGCTTAATGAACCCGATAGGCTGCAACCCCCTTTTTACGGCTGAACAAACCCGTCGCG
>JBILEM010000176.1:0-3701 GCA_044352085.1 Schleiferiaceae bacterium | reverse complement strand
TGCCGGTCTTTACCTACGTCGCTACGGCCGAGGTGATTGCCCTGTTGGGGCTCACTCCCGTGATGGTGGACGTGGACCCCGAAACGTTTTTGCTGCAGCCGGCCGCCGTGGAAGCGGCCATCACGCCGCGGACCCGGGCCGTGGTGCCGGTGCATCTTTTTGGCCAGTGCGCGCCCATGGAAGGCCTTTTGGAGGTTGCAGCCCGCCACAACCTCTACGTGGTGGAAGATACCGCCCAAGCCATTGGAGCCACCTACACTTTTTCCGACGGCCGGACGGCCCAAGCCGGTACCATGGGGCACATCGGATGCACGTCGTTTTTCCCCTCTAAGAATTTGGGGTGCTTTGGCGACGGCGGTGCCTTGATGACCCAGGACGACGCACTGGCTGCCCTCCTCCAGCAAATCGCCAATCACGGCCAAAAGGTTAAGTACTACCACGATACGGTGGGCGTCAATTCACGCTTGGACACACTCCAGGCAGCGGTCTTGCGGGTGAAACTGCCCCACCTGAACGATTTTGCCCGACGCCGCCAGGCCGTTGCTGCCGCTTACGACGCCGCGTTTGCATCGGTTCCCGGTGTGCGGATTCCCGTGCGCGCGGCGGATTCGACCCACGTCTTTCACCAGTACACCCTGCTGCTGGACGGGGTGGACCGCGCCGCATTTCAAGCGGAACTGCAAAGCCGGGGCATCCCCACCATGGTCTATTACCCCGTTCCCTTGCACCTGCAGAAGGCCTACGCCCGCCCGGAATACCCCGTGGGATCGTTTCCGGTAGCGGAGTACCTGGCTACTCACGTCGTGTCCTTGCCCATCCACACGGAAATGGAACCCGATGAAGTGTCTTATATCCTTGAAAACACCACCCAAACCTTAACCCACCTTTTGAAATGAAAATCGCAGTTATTGGCACCGGCTACGTCGGTCTGGTCACCGGCGCCTGCTTGGCCGACGTCGGCATTGAAGCGACGTGCGTGGATGTCAACGAACAAAAAATTGCCAACCTGAAGAAGGGCATTTTGCCCATTTACGAACCCGGATTGGACGCCATTGTGGAACGCAACGCGGCATCGGGCCGGTTGAAGTTCACTACCTCCCTGGCGGAAGCCCTTCCCGGAGCGGAGGCCGTGTTCATTGCAGTGGGAACGCCCCCGGGAGAAGATGGCAGCGCTGACCTCCAGTACGTCTTGGCCGTGGCCGACGGCATTGGCCGCGCCATGAACGACTACGTGGTGGTCATCACCAAGAGCACCGTGCCCGTTGGGACGGCGGAAAAAGTACGCGGCGCCCTGCAAAAGGCCCTGACCGAGCGCGGTTCCAATCTGCCCTTTGACGTGGCCAGCAACCCCGAATTCCTCAAGGAAGGCGCGGCCATCGACGATTTTATGAAGCCCGACCGCATTGTGTGCGGGGTGGAAAGTACCCGTGCGCAGGAGGTGTTGTCCCGTTTGTATCAACCTTTTACGCTGAACGGACACCCCGTCCTGTTTATGGACATTCCGTCGGCCGAAATGACCAAATACGCCGCCAACGCCATGCTGGCCACCAAGATCTCCTTCATGAACGACATCGCCAATTTGTGCGAGATCATGGGCGCTGATGTGAACATGGTCCGCAAGGGAATTGGGAGCGACCCCCGAATTGGCAACAAGTTTATCTACCCGGGCATCGGTTACGGAGGCAGCTGTTTCCCAAAAGACGTAAAGGCCTTGGCGCGCACCGCCAAAGAGAACGGCTACACCATGCGGATTTTGGAGGCCGTCGAGGCCGTGAACGACGACCAAAAGAACGTGCTCGTGAGCAAGGTGATCGCCCATTTTGGACAGGACCTGCGCGGCAAGCATTTCGCCTTCTGGGGCCTGAGTTTCAAACCCCAGACCGACGACATGCGCGAAGCCCCGTCGGTTGTCATTGCGGAGGCCTTGTTGTCCCGCGGCGCTACCGTGACCGCCTACGACCCCGTCGCCATGGAAGAGGCCACGCACCAGCTCCAAGACCGTATCCAGTATGCAGACAATGCGTACGCCGCTTTGACCGGCGCGGACGCGCTGTTGCTGATTACGGAGTGGCCGGAGTTCCGGGTGCCGGACTGGGACCGCGTGCGCGATGCCCTGAATGCCCCGGTGGTTTTGGACGGCCGGAACATCTACCAAGGCAGCGAGCTGCGTCAGAAAGGATTCACCTACTCCGGAATTGGGGTTCACTAAAACCGGAGCTATGCCACGCATCCTCATCACCGGCGCTGCCGGATTCCTCGGTTCCCACCTCTGCGACCGCTACATCCGTGAAGGGTACGACGTTGTCGCCATGGACAACCTGATTACCGGCGATTTGCGCAACCTGGAACACCTGCAGGGCTTGCCGCAATTCACCTTTGTGCACCACGACGTCAGTACGCATATCCACGTGAACGGCCCGCTGGACTACATCCTGCACTTTGCCTCACCGGCGTCGCCCATCGACTACCTGAAGATTCCCATTCAAACGCTGAAAGTGGGATCCCTGGGAACCCACAACTGCCTTGGATTGGCGCTGGCCAAAAAAGCCCGCATCTTGGTGGCCTCCACCTCGGAGGTGTACGGAGACCCCTTGGTCCACCCGCAAACCGAAGCCTACTGGGGCAACGTGAACCCCATTGGCCCACGCGGCGTGTACGACGAAGCCAAGCGCTTCCAAGAGGCCCTGACCATGGCCTACCACACCTACCACGGTTTGGAAACCCGCATCATCCGGATTTTCAACACCTACGGCCCGCGGATGCGCCTAAACGACGGCCGGGTGTTGCCCGCTTTCATTGGCCAGGCCCTGCGCGGCGAGGACCTCACGGTCTTTGGCGACGGCAGCCAGACGCGGTCGTTCTGCTACGTGGACGATTTGGTCGAGGGCATTTACCGCCTCTTGCTCAGCGACTACCCGTACCCCGTCAACATTGGCAACCCCGACGAAATCACCATCTTGCAGTTTGCGGAGGAGATCATCAAACTCACCGGCACCCAGCAAAAAATCGTATTTGAGCCCCTGCCCAAGGACGACCCCACCCAGCGCCAACCCGACATTACCAAGGCCCGCGAAATCCTGGGCTGGGAGCCCAAGGTATCCCGTGCGGAAGGACTTAAAATCACCTACGACGCCTTCCGAGCCCTCCCCGAGGAGGTGCTCTACAAGCAAGAACACCGGGACTTCAAAGCCTTTGTAAAATGAAGACCGTCTTAGTCACCGGAGGACTGGGCTACATCGGTTCGCACACGGCCGTCGTTCTGCTGGAGCGCGGCTACAACGTGCTTCTGGTGGACAACCTGGACAACACCCGCGCCGAGGTTTTGGACGGCATCGAGGCCATTTCCGGCATTCGCCCGCGGTGGGACAACGTCGATCTGTCCGACGCGGCGGCAGTGGCCGCCTGGTGGCCCACCCTGCCTCCCGTGGATGGAATTGTGCATTTTGCTGCGCACAAGGCGGTAGGGGAGAGCGTGGTATCTCCGCTGAAATACTACCGGAACAACCTCATGAGCCAGGCCTTGCTGCTGGAACGGGTGGCCGAAAAGCCCAGCACGGCTTTTTTGTTTAGCTCGTCGTGCACGGTCTACGGACAGGCCGAGGTGCTTCCCATTTCGGAAGACGCGCCCATTTTACCGGCAGAGTCTCCCTACGGCAACACCAAGCAAATTGGCGAAGAAATGCTGCGCGACGCCGCGCGGG
>JBILEM010000019.1:0-10823 GCA_044352085.1 Schleiferiaceae bacterium | reverse complement strand
CAACGATTGGTCGCGGCCCATTTACTTCAGCACCACGGTGGGCTCCTCGGCCAGCGGGTTCTTCTGGTTGACGCCGTACTTCCGGTTGGAAGGCTTGGCCTACCGGTTTGTGCCGGTGCGCAGCACCACTCCCGAAGGCTCCTACGACTTTGGCGACGTAAACGCCGAAGCCTGCTACAACCTGATGGTCAATCCCAAAAACGAAGCCGGCAAGTTCATGTACGGCAATATGGAAGACCCCTCCGTTTACCTGGATGAGACCAACCGACGCCTGTGCTTCAATCTACGCACCTCGTTCGGCCGTGCGGCCTCCTCTTTGGCCATGAGTGGACAGAAGGAAAAGGCCATCGAAATGCTGGACTTTGGCATGCAAAAAATGCCGGTGGAGCGATTTGGGTACGACTACTTCTTGCTCAACATGATTGAGGGGTATTTCCGCGCCGACGCCAAGGACAAGGCCAATAAGTTGGTCAATGGTTTTGCCGCCTCGCTCGACGAGAATCTCAACTACTATGCCCAGTACCGAGGCACCAAGCGCGCCTTTGTCAGCCAAGACATCGAAGGCGATCTGCAGTATTACCAAATGTTGGTGCGCTTGTCATCCGCTTACAACGGGGGCAATTTCGACCCGGCTCAAATGCAAAGCGACCCGCTGTTTGCGCGCTACGCCGAGCAGGCCTCCAAGTTTCAATAAAGGGTCTGTTTCCTTTTGTTCCCCAACGCAAAGAGGGGCCGTCGCTTCCGCGACGGCCCCTCTTCTTTTTTTCCTGCCCCGAACGGCGCGGCAGCCAAGCGCCTCTGGCGCCCGGGGTTAAAACATTTACTGGTGGGAAAAACCCTGCGCCTTCAGCTCCACTTCTTGGCCGGAATTCAGCACCAGCCAGCGCTGGGGCGACTCCATCAGGTGCCCAATGGCGGTTAGGCTGGGGTTTCCCTTGATCTTGTCCCAGTCCTCCAACGGAACCGTGAACAAAAGTTCGTAGTCCTCTCCGCCGTTCAGTGCGGCCGTGATGGGATTGATGCCAAACTCCTCCGCCAGGCGTATAACGGTGGGATCCATCGGGATCTTGGATTCAAACAACTTGCAGCCCAAGCCGGAAGCGTCGCAGAGATGCAAGACCTCCGACGACAGGCCGTCGGATACGTCGATCATGGAGGTAGGGCGAACGCCCAAGTCGTGCAGCAGCTGGACCATGTCCACCCGCGGCTCGGGTTTCAGTTGGCGCTCCAATACGTATTCGTGGCCTTGCAATTCGGGTTGCAGTTGCGGATTCGCCTGCCAGGCGGCCTTCTCGCGTTCCAAAATCTGCAGCCCCATGTAGGCTGCGCCCAAATCGCCGGTGACCACCAGCAAATCCGTGGCCGACGCACCGGAGCGTCGAACTGCTTTGCCGCGCTCCACCTGGCCCAAGGCGGTAACAGAGAGCACCAAGCCGGTTTGGCTGGAAGTGGTGTCCCCGCCCACCAGGTCTACTCCGTATCGGTCGCAGGCCAAATACAGGCCGTGGTAAATTTCTTCCAGCGCCTCCACCGGGAAGCGGTTGCTCACGGCCAGTCCCACCAAAAGCTGCGTGGGACGTCCGCCCATGGCGCAAATGTCCGACAGGTTGACCGATGCCGCTTTGTAGCCCAAATGCTTGAGCGGCGTGTAGGAAAGGTCAAAGTGAACCCCTTCCAAGAGGAGGTCCTTGGACACCACCACTTCGGCGTCGGGGCCAAAGTCCAACACCGCAGCGTCGTCCCCAACTCCCAGAACGGAGGTTTTGTTCTTCAGCGAGATGCCTTCGGTCAGGCGTTGAATCAGCCCGAATTCGCCCAGAGCGGACAGCGGGGTTTTTTGGGGCGTCGGGTCTTCTATCATGGCACAAATTTCGCACTACCTTTGCATTAAATTTCATCCCATGGCTCAGAAATATCAAGCCCAAATCGACGCGTTCATGGAAACCGTGCGCCAGCGCAACGGACATGAGCCCGAATTCTTGCAGGCCGTACACGAAGTGGCCGAATCTTGCATCCCTTTTATTGAGGAAAACCCCAAGTACAAGACCGGAAAGATCTTGGAACGGATTGTGGAGCCCGAGCGCACCATCATCTTCCGCGTGCCCTGGACCACCGACGGCGGCGAAATCATGGTCAACCGCGGCTACCGCGTGGAGTTCAACAGCGCCATCGGCCCCTACAAAGGCGGTTTGCGTTTCCACCCCACCGTGAATCTGTCTGTTTTGAAGTTCTTGGGCTTCGAGCAAATTTTCAAAAACTCCCTGACCACGTTGCCCATGGGCGGTGGCAAAGGAGGTTCCGACTTTGACCCCAAAGGCAAGTCCGACGCCGAAGTGATGCGTTTCTGCCAGTCTTTCATGACGGAATTGGCCCGCCACATTGGTCCAGATACCGACGTTCCCGCTGGCGACATCGGTGTAGGCGGACGCGAAATTGGCTACATGTTTGGCCAGTACAAGCGTTTGCGCAACGAGTTCACCGGCGTTTTGACCGGCAAAGGCCGCAACTGGGGAGGTTCCTTGATCCGTCCAGAGGCCACCGGCTACGGCACCGTGTATTTTGCTCAAGAAATGATTGCCACCAAGGGCATGGACTTTGCCGGTAAAACGGCCGTTGTTTCCGGTTCCGGTAACGTGGCGCAGTACGCCGTGGAGAAGTTGAACCAACTGGGTGCCAAAGTCATCACCATGTCCGACTCATCCGGCTACATCGTGGACCGCGACGGCATCAACGAGGAGAAGCTGGCCCACGTGATGGACATCAAGAACGTGAAGCGCGGCCGCATCAGCGAATACACCGCCAAGTACCCCAACGCCCAGTTCGTAGCCGGCAAAACCCCTTGGGGCGAGGCCTGCGACATGGCGTTTCCGTGTGCTACCCAAAACGAATTGAACGGCGACGACGCCAAGGCACTGATTGCCAACGGCGTGAAGTGTGTGGCCGAAGGCGCGAACATGCCTTCTACTCCCGAAGCCATTGAAGCCTTTGCCGCTGCACGCGTGTTGTTCAGCCCAGGCAAGGCCTCCAACGCCGGTGGTGTAGCCACATCCGGTTTGGAAATGTCCCAAAACTCCCTGCGTTTGTCTTGGACGCGCGAAGAGGTGGACGGACGTTTGCACCAGATCATGAAAGACATCCACGCCTCTTGCGTGAAGTACGGTGCCCGCGAAGACGGTTCCATCGACTACGTAAAGGGCGCCAACTTGGCCGGCTTCGTGAAAGTTGCCGACGCCATGCTGGACCAAGGTTTGGTATAAGAAGGACCGCGCGGGCCGTTCCGGCCCGCGCTTCCTTAAACCGTTGTACCTTGCGCGCATGAAAGCGCATCTTCCTTCCAAAGCCCACCGAAAGGTGGGCTTTTTTCGTACCTGCTTGGTGGTTTTTGCCCTCGCCACCGTGCCCACGTCGTGCACCTACTACGGCACCGTTACGCCGTTGACGGAGCTCAACCAACAGGTCCGACCGCGCTACATCCGGTACCGACTGGACCGCGAACCGTACACCGGCTATGCCACCACCGACACCAGCCGTTTCCGCGTGAAAGACGGCCTCAAAAACGGAATGGAACGGGTCTTCTACCCCAGCGGCAGTTTGCGCCGCGAAATCAATTGGAAAAACGGCCAGCGCAACGGCACCGAGCGCATCTATGGCCCGGAAGGGGAACAACTTGCCCGACTGCGCTGGAAACGGGGGAAGGAGCGGGGGTAAACTCCCGTCTATTCCCTTAACGGAAACAACCGTACTGTCCCCACTGCCCCTCGTCTGTTCGCAGCGTCCACCATCCTGCAGACAACGCAGGCAAATCGACCCATCCGTTTTCGTTGGCCGAGATGCGCAGGATCTCCTGGCCAAAAACATCCCTGATTTGCAGAACGCTATTTGGCCGAATCTGAACACGGGGCGCACCCCCTTCCCAATGAACCAAGAGTGGATCCAAACGAAGGGATTCTTCCTCCTGCGACAGGCACAGCAAACGATTCACCCTTTTCCACAGCTCATTGGCCATTAGGAAGGGTACCGGGACAGAGCTCGGACTTTCTCCCATCCGTACCACCACCAAACCCAACGAAGGTGCCACGAATAAAATTTGCCCATTTTTTCCCAAAGCGGCAAAAACATCGCTCGGCGCATCCGGGAAAAGGGGCCCATTGAAGACAAATTGGCTCTGTGGAAGCCTGTAGCTGGACTGGCCATTGAGCCACCACAAAAAGCCATAAGCTGGATTCAACCCCTGACTCGGGTGAACCATTTCGTACACCCAAGAAGAATCAACCACCGGTGCTCCATTCCATTTGCCGTGACCTTGAATCAATAGCCCAAAGCGGGCCATACTTCTCGGCTTGCTCCAAAATACCTGGTTGTCGCCCATAGGGAAATAGGCTCCTTGAATTCCAGTTAGGGGACGGATTCGGGTTTGAACCAATCCATTCGGGGATTGGCCTGTGGCACCTTGCAATAGGGCGTCCAACACCGTATAGGGGGCATTGTGGTAGGCCCATCGGCTGCCTGCTGGAGCCAAATACTGCAAGCAGACAGGCAAGGTGCAATCGGGATTACTCAACCCATCGTTCAACCCCGTTGTCATGGTTAAATGATTCCGAACACGAATGGATGCTTCTTGAGCCGGGGTCAAGGAGCTCCATCCAGCACCCAGATACGTCCGAGAGGGGGCTGCCGTATCCAATTCACCCAACGCCCATGCCTGGCCAACCAGCGAAGCCGTCAAGGCCTTACCGGCAGATGCCCAATACCATGCGCTATCCGAGGTAAATGTCCCGAAATACTCCTCTACCACCAAATGGCCATTGTGGAGTACAAGCAATGCTTTGGAGTCTTCGCGTTGGGCAAATGCAAGCAACGAATCCAGTCCCGACTGGCACCAACCCAATTGCTGAAGCGTTTCCGTTGGCCACCCATTCCCTACTGCAGGCGGGTACACCAACGGCTGAGCCGATAGCTCCACACAGGCCAACACCCCTAAGAACGCTCCGATCAGCGATCGTACCATAACCGTCATTTCGTTACCTGTTTGATGGACGAAAGATCGGCCAGTTTAACAACAACCGCGCACGTCTTTCCTCCAAGGAGAAAAGAAAACACGTTGAACACGAAAATCGGTCGCTGCCTCTGCAACCTGAAAATTGCCCGTGAACCTTGTCTTTTGCTGGCAACACAGCAATACAAACAACCTTCAGGGCCTTTACCGGTGGCTGCTCGTTTCAAAAAGTGCCTTTGCACCCCCATTTTTTGTCACCAAATCGGGTGTTTCGGCGTTTCCCATTCCCCCACGTATAATTCTTTTTGATACCAATACTATTCATTTTTTATTAATTATGTGTATTTTTATACTCAAATGTCTGTCATTGCACCCACCGCCGTCCGCGCCCTCCAGGCCCTTGGTGCCAACCTTCGCTTGGCCCGGATGCGGCGCAACATGACCGCCACGCGCATGGCCGAACGTGCTGGAATCAGCCGGAAAACCCTCTACCAAATGGAACAGGGACACCCCGGCGTAGCTGCAGGAAACTATGCCCAGGTACTTTTTGTGCTGGAAATGGTGGATGAACTTGGTGCCGTGGGACTTCAAGACCCCTTGGGGCGCACCTTGCAAGACGGTCGGCTTAAAGGGAGGCGGTAACGCGTGCCGCCGCAGAAGCGGGCAACCTGCGCACAATATCCCGCGCGCTTCGCGCATTTAACCGCTACCTCCGCCGTTCGCGGCGCATCGCCTGACGCTCCAAGCGCTTCACTTTGCGGATCATGCGGTCCCGTTTCAAGCGGGCCTTGGCCAAACGCAGGATTCGTCGCTTGTTTCGGAGTTCTTTGCGCGCCAGGCGCACTTCCTTGCGGCGCTGGGCAAACGGAACCGTTTTCGCATCGGCTTCTGCATGAACCGGAGCAGCCGTTTGCGATCTGGACATCGGCTGGCCTTGAACCCCTATCCCGAAGGAAGTGGCTCCCAAAACCAAAAGGAGAACGACAATCCGCATACCCCCTTAACGTCGAGGTACCCGAAAATAGTCTGTGTCTGCCCCGGGGGCATTCTTCATGGCTTCCTGGTGCGAGATGGGCTGCTCTACGGCATCTTTCCGAAGCACATTGACTTCGTCGGTCAGGTGAACCAAGGGTTCCACGCCGTCCAACTCCATGCCTTCAATTTTGGCCACAAAGCCCAAAATTTTCTCCATGTCTTGGGCCAGCTGCGCCTTACGCGCCGGATCCAGGTTGAGTCGAGACAGGTGTGCGAGTTTGTCGAGGTCCAAAGTTGCCATGGGGCAAAGGTACGGGATTCCCGCTCATCCTTCTCGCAGATGGGGAAGCCGGGGGAGGCTCATTATGGCCGGGCGTCTTCCGCTCGGTACCGCTCAAGCTCTGCCAGCAGCAGGGCATGCACCCGGCTGGACAACGCCTCTTGGTCGTCCAGGGTAAGGCCCGCCACGTCAATGGGCGCATGAACGGTGGCGCGCAGCACGCCGGGCCCTCCGCCCTGCTTGAAATCGGGAAAACGACGGCGGTTGTCTGGGAAGGAAATGGGCAGAATGGGGGTGCCGCTTTCAATCGCCAATTTGAAGGCACCTGCCTTGAAAGGAGCCAAGACCGTTTTGGGGTTTTTGGGAATACCGCCTTCGGGGTAAATACACAGCCCCGTGCCGCGGGCCAGGCGACGCGCTGCCTTGTCCATCACCGAGCGCTTGGAGGCCAACGAACTCCGGTCCACCAAGATGGACGTCCGGCGGTAAAAGAACCCAAAGAGGGGGATTTTGGCCAGCTCGGCCTTGCCAATGAAGACCACCGGCGACTTGACCAGCCGGTAGCAAAACATGACGTCGAGCTCGGAACTGTGGTTGCTGACCACAATATAGGGGCGGTCCCAGGGCACTTGGGCCTCGTAGCGCACCTTGCGCCACAGGAACATGCCGTTCAAAATAAAAGCCGCCCAGCGCCGGGCCCACGGGTAAAACCGTTTGAAGTCCGATGCGGAGCGGCTGTGCCAAAGCAGCCAGGGGCTGAGCAGCACAATGCTGACGAACATGCATCCGTAGTACCACACGTGGTACAGCATGCCCAAAGCGATGGTCATCCCTTCAAGGTAAAGGACTCCATGAATTTGGTGGTGTAATTGCCGGCCACAAATTCGGGATCGTCCATCAACTGGCGGTGGAAGGGAATGGTGGTCATGACGCCCTCAATGACGAACTCGTCCAAGGCACGCTTCATCTTGTCGATGGCCTCCTCCCGGGTACGGGCGGTGGTAATCAATTTGGCGATCATGGAATCGTAGTACGGAGGAATGGTGTAACCGGCGTATACGTGGGTGTCCAAACGAACACCGTGGCCTCCCGGCGCGTGAAACACCTGGATTTTACCGGGGCACGGACGGAAATTGTTGAACGGATCTTCCGCGTTGATGCGGCACTCGATGGCGTGCAATTCCGGCTCGTAGTTCTTTCCGCTGATGGCCACGCCTGCAGCCACCTTGATTTGCTCGCGGATCAAGTCGTAATCAATCACCTGCTCCGTGATGGGGTGCTCCACTTGAATGCGGGTGTTCATTTCCATGAAGTAGAATTTCCGGTGCTTGTCTACCAAAAATTCGACGGTTCCCGCGCCCTCGTATCCGATGTACTCGGCGGCCTTAACGGCTGCGGCACCCATGGCAGCCCGGAGTTCGGGAGTCATGAAGGGACTGGGAGTTTCCTCCACCAGCTTCTGGTGGCGACGCTGGATGGAGCAATCGCGCTCGGAGAGGTGGCATGCCCGACCAAATTGGTCGCCTACCACCTGAATTTCAATGTGACGGGGCTCTTCGATGAGCTTCTCCATGTACATGCCGTCGTTGCCAAAGGAGGCAGCAGCTTCTTGGCGCGCTGAGTCCCAGGCCTTGGCCAGTTCGTCTTCGGCCCAAATGGCACGCATGCCCTTTCCGCCGCCGCCGGCGGTGGCCTTCATCATGACCGGATAGCCAATTTCCTTGGCAACCACGGTGGCGTGCTCCAGGCTTTGGAGCAGGCCGTCGGAACCGGGAACGCAGGGAACACCGGCTTCTTTCATGGTCGCCTTGGCCGTAGCCTTATCGCCCATTTTGTCGATTTGCTCCGGAGTAGCCCCAATGAATTTGATGCCGTGCTCCGCGCAGATCTTGGAGAATTTGGAATTTTCAGAAAGAAATCCGTAGCCCGGGTGGATGGCGTCGGCGTTGGTGATCTCCGCCGCGGCAATGATGCTGGACATCTTCAGGTAGCTGTCCTTGGACGCTGCGGGGCCAATGCACACCGCCTCGTCGGCAAAACGCACGTGAAGACTTTCCCGGTCTGCGGTGGAATAGACCGCCACGGTCTTGATGCCCATCTCCCGGCAGGTGCGGATGATGCGCATGGCGATCTCACCGCGGTTCGCAATGAGAATTTTCTTGAACATACCGGACACTTAAGCGGGGTCTACCAAGAAGAGGGGCTGGTCGTACTCCACAGGAGAGGAATCGTCCACTAGGATCTTCACGATCCGGCCGCTTACTTCGCTTTCGATCTCGTTGAAGAGCTTCATGGCTTCAATCACGCACACGGCTTGGCCGGGCTTGATTTCGTCGCCCACATTCACAAAAAAGTCCTTGTCTGGGCTGGGGCGGCGGTAGAAGGTGCCAATCATGGGCGACTTCACCGTGATGTACTTGGAGGTGTCTTCCCCAGCGGCCGCAGGAGCGGCGGGGGCTGCAGCCGGAGCCGCTGCCACAGGGGCGTAGGCCGATGCCGGCATGGTCATGGGCGCAGAAGGCACGAAGGCCATTTCCGGGTTTCCACCGGCCGTTTTGACCGTGATCTTGAATTCCTCTGTTTCCAGACTGACTTCCGTAGCTCCTGACTTGGAGACAAAGCGAATGAAGTTTTGTAACTCTTTGATATCCATAACTCTGGCTTTAAGTATTCGTGTTCCGATACCGCAAAAGTGCGCATAAAAAAGCAAACCCGGACGGGAAGGTCCGGGTTTTTTGGGGACCGCCGGTGGGCGTCCGAAAGATTTTAGGCTTGTGCCTCGGCAGGAGCGGTGTTGTCAATAACCAACTTGCCTTTGTAATACATGTTGCCTTCGTGCCAGTAGGCGCGGTGGTACAGGTGTGCCTCGCCGGTCACGCCGCATACGGCGATTTGGGGCATAACGGCTTTGTCGTGGGTCCGGCGCTTGTCACGGCGCGTGCTGGATTGTCTGCGTTTGGGATGGGCCATGGCTCAATCGTTTATTTCGTTTTTGGACTTGCGCAACGGAATGCTCAAAACGGCCAACTCATACAGGTACTGGCTCAAATCCACCTCGTACGATCCATGAGGCAGGATCAGCAACTCGGGGTTTTGGTCGTCGTACGCTTCACCGAATTTCACCACCACGGTAAACGCGTTGTGAAGGGGAAGTTCAAAGGGTTCTGCGGTGTCGTCGTCTTCGGTCGCCAGCAGCCCGTTGAAGGCAAAGCGGAATTCCATGGTGAGGGATCCTTTGACAAGGACCACCTGAACTTCCGCTTTTACCAATCCCTCGGTGTCGGGATGATCGTATTGTGCAAAGAACGCAGCATCAAGGCTGTATTCCAATTCGTGCGTGCCGGCCTTGAGGCCCGAAAAAACGAGAACATAATCGCGCTTTTTCATAAGCTGCTCGATTTGGAGCCCGCAAAGATAAGAATTTTTTTCAACGCTTGAATGTGCATAACGGGTTTTTTAGCGCGTTTCGGTCGGGCCGCGCCGCCGGACGGATATCTTTGGGGTCAGTGCCTTTCTTTCTTGGTTTCCACCCGTTTTTGGAGGGGGTTTGAAGCGTATTCGGTGTCCCCGGCACGGCGTCGGACCAAGTCGATGGCTTCAAAAACCGCGCTGCGGAAGCTGCTTTCGTCGGCGGTCTGTTTGCCTGCTAAGTCGTACGCCACGCCGTGGTCGGGAGAGGTTCGAATGTGTGGCAGTCCGCAGGTGACGTTGACCCCGTCCTGGAAATGGAGCAACTTAAAAGGAACCAGGCCTTGGTCGTGGTAGAGGGCCAGAACCCCGTCGAAGGCCGCTTGCTGGCCGGTGCCAAAGAAGCCGTCTGCCGGGTAGGGGCCGTAGACCAGGTGGCCGTCTTCCACGGCTTTGGCTACAGCAGGGGCCACAACCTCGGCGTCTTGGGTGCCAAAACGGCCGCGGTCTCCCGCGTGGGGATTCAACGCCAGGACCGCAATCTTGGGCTTTTGCACCCCAAAATCCTGCTGCAAGGCGGTACGAAACTGCTGTATTTTGGCGCTTAGAAGCTCCGACGTCAGGCGTGTAGCCACCTCGGCCAAGGGGATGTGCTCCGTGACCAGGGCCACGCGCAGGGTGGGGCCGCTCAACACCATCAACGGGGTGCCGCCCAATTGCTCGCCCAGGTAGGAGGTGTGACCGGAGAATCCCTCCAACGGAATGTGCTCCTTGTCGATGGGGGCGGTCACCAGGGCGTCAATCTGGCCTTTTTTCAAAGCGTCGATTCCGGCGTCCAACGACTTGAGGGCGAAAATGCCCAATTCGGGGTTGGGCTTGCCCAGTTCCATAAGGACTTGGTCCGTCCACGGTTCCACCAAGGCAATCCGGTTCTCGGGGTGGGGTTGGTCCAGGTTGGAGACCAAGGAATAGGGGATTTCGGGCAGGTCAGCGGCCTTCCGGTGGTACGCAAAGGCCTTGGGGGTTGCGAAGAGCACGGGGCGGCACAACTCGTGGATTTGGGGGTCGGACAGGGTTTTCAGGACCACCTCCATGCCAATGCCGTTGAGGTCGCCGCAGGTCAGTCCAATGCGGGGGAGGGCGGTGCTCATGCGCTACGGGTGC
>JBILEM010000009.1:0-12764 GCA_044352085.1 Schleiferiaceae bacterium | reverse complement strand
ACCCAAATTGAACTGTTTGACTTCAACAATGCCACCGGGGAGGTCTCCAACGGTACCGCGTTGAACTATCCGACCGTGGTGTACATATACGGAATCGAATTTTCGCCCAATGGCAAAGTGCTGTATGTAAGCGACTTGGAAGATTTGGTGCAGTACGACCTCACCCAGCCGACGCCTTTGGCCATCCAAAACTCCGCATACGTCGTTTCCACCAACTTCAGCCGCACCTTGCAGGTGGGAATCGACGACAAAATTTACATCAACGAGCAGAACATCGGCGCCATCCATTGCCCCAACGAGTTAGGCGCGGCCTGCGGCTATCAACCGAATGTCCTGGCGAACCAAACAGGGGGAGGCGGTTACGGCCTGCCCAAATGGGTGTATTATCCGAACGACCAAGCGTCCCAATCGTCCCTCTCCATTGCCTTTACGGACTCTTGCTTTGGGAATGCCACCGTGTTTTCCCTTTCCGCCAGTGCGGGCATTTCCAATGTCTTGTGGAATTTTGGAGACCCCGCATCGGGCGCAAGCAACACCGCCAGTGGGCTGACGGCCAGCCACACGTTTTCGCAGGTGGGGACGTTTTCCGTACAAGCCATCGTTACCGGCGATTGCGGCGTAGACACGTTGTACCTAAACGGCTTGTCGATTGTGGATTGCGACAAGCCCTGCACGGTGAATGTCCCGAATGTTTTTACTCCCAATTTGGATGGGGTCAACGATTCCTTTTCCCCAAACGGGTCGTGCACGTTTGAACAATACGATTTCCAAATTCTGAATCGCTGGGGAGAACGGGTGTTTCAGACGACGGACCCGTCGGAAAAGTGGACGGGCAAATACAACGGTTCCCCCTGCCCCGACGGGGTCTATTTCTACGTTTTGAAGTACAAATTTCCCTTTGGTACCGCGAAGGGGTTGAGCGGTTCGGTCACCTTGCTGCAGTGATTTTGGCAGCGAATCCAATCAAGCCCGTGGATGGTCCGTTGTTCCAATAAAACGGCCGTGCGGGAGACGTCAATGAGCCAGTCGATTCCGGCCGACGTAGCCAAATGAATGCGTGCCACGGTATAGCCCGAAGAACGCGTGGTTTTTTGAGGAGAAACTACAAGCGACAGACCACCAACGGCATTCCCAAATAGGTACAAGGCCTTCCGACGCCGCCTGCAAGCACCATTTTACTGGGGCTGACGCCCCCTAGCATCCCCGGGCAAATTAGTACCTTTGGGCATGCACATTTCCATCACCGGACTAAAACCCAGAGGGTTCTGGAGTTACGTCGCCTTTTGGCGCCTGGCCATCCCGTCATTCACCGAAGCCCAAAAAGCCGAGGGCAACCTGCACTGCGCGGTGAAGCGGATTCAGGGCTACCAATGCACTTTGACGGCTTGGGAATCCGTGGACCACATGCGTCGGTACCTCGGCAGCGGGGTGCATCTCAAGGCCATGCGGCATTTCTCCACCATCGCCACCGGAAAAACCTGGGGCTATGCGTCGGACACCGTCCCCACCTGGGACGAAGCTTTTGCCCTGCTTCAGGCGCACGGGCGGGAGCACAATTGAGGGGGTCAAGGATATTTCCCGGACCCCTTATTCCGGTATCGGAAAACCCGAAGCATTGAAGTTTAACTATTCGGGGTTTTGGTCCCGCCGAATCGACGAAGAACATCGATTAATTTACCGAGTCGTAGAAGACGAAATTCAAATCGTCAAGTGCCGATTTCATTACGACTGAAATCCCTTCTCGCAGAAGGACTTTTTGCTCGAATCCGCGCTCACAACGGTCGCAAATCCGGATGCCACCCCCCTACTTCGCTTTGGCGTACACCGTGTGCATGTAGACGGTGTGCGGAAAGCTGATGCAGGAAAGGAATACGAAGAAAATAGCCCAGCGGTTGGCATCCAGCGCGGGGCCCGACGTCGGCCAAAAGAACCAAAATCCCGCCAGCAGGAGCCAGGCTCCGGCGTGAAAGGGCAGGGCTTGAAGCCACAAGGCGCGGTTGCTCAGCTGCAAATGGGCACGGAGGTCGGACCAGCCGTTGAGGCTGTGCTGGCCCAAAAAATAGAGGCCAAAGGCCATCAGAAGAGGAAGTTGGCTGGAAAGGGTGAGCCAAAGGACGGTCCAAACAAAGGCCGCGTTTCTGCGGGAGAGGGCCAGCGCCAGTGCGGGCAACGAGGCCCAAACCGGGAGGCTTGCCGGGCCACTTTCCGCGCCGACGAAGGATACCCCCATGGCGGAGAGGATGGCGTCGGTCTCCCCGCGGTGGGTACCCAACACATAGAAGAGCACAAACAGGCCCCAAAGGAAGGACGGGAAAGGACGGAGGTTCCACCGGTTGCCGTCCGCTTGGCCAAAATGCCACGCGGAATACCCCAGAAAGAGGGCCAACGCCCCGATCGGGGTGAGCAGCCAGACGGCGCCCATGGCGGCGGTCAAAGCCAGGTATCTGAGCACAAACAGCGGCGTGACGCGGGATTGGCCGCTGTCCAACAAATGGTCTACCGCCCCGTGCGGAATGCCGACGGCAATCAGGCCCAGCGCAAACAGGCCGTAGGCCACGGAAGACTGCACCGCGGGAAGTGGCGACAAGAGCAAAAAAAGGAGCGTCAGCAGGGTCAAAGCCACCGGCCGGGCGGTCGGGGTTCGGAGAATTTTCTTGCCAGCGGCCGCCAAGAAGGGACGCCACGGCAAGGACCAAAAAAGGGAGATTTCCTCCCAGAAACGGGTTTTTTCGTCCAAAAAGCGCATGATCCGCGGCGTTTCCACGCCGCTCAACAGGGCTTCGAAAATGGGTTTGCCGCGGTGCGGTTGGTTCTTTAAAATATCCAGCAAAAGGCCGTCGTAAAAGGAAAAACGACCGGAGAGCACGTCCGCGTGGGAGCGGTTCTGGGCCTCCGGAGAAGTGCCGGTGGCCAAGGCCCGGGCCAGGTCTGACGCCTGGGTGTACATGTTTTTAAACGCGTAGCCCGTGCTTGGCTTGATGCGGTAGTTCCGCGCACCCAGCCGCGTAATCCCCGGAACGTCGGGCTGTTCCAAACCCGCGGTGCTCATGGGAATGCAACCCGTCTCCACCTCCTGCAGGGCAAACGAGCCGTAGTGCTGGTGGATGTAGGAGCGGAGCAATTCGTCGGCGTCGTCGGCCTGAATGTGGTCTGCGCCAAACCGCGTAACCTCGACCAACACGGTCGTCGCAGAAAACGGAAGGGCATACACAAACTGGGTGGAACCCTGCTGGGGGATTTGGAAATCCATGAACCGGAACGACGTCGGGTCTTCCAGCAGGGCGTCGGTCTGAATCAGCCAGCCCACAAAACTCTGGTACAAATGGACTTCGCCGCTGCGCGGGGCACGGTGAACGGGGGTTCGGGAGTCAAACAGGTGCTTGGCGCGGAGCTGGGCGCCCTCCACCCAGGCAAAAGGCCCGTGTTCGTCGGCGGAGACTTCGTCGGCCGGTGCGGTGTAGCGCGTCCAGCCGTAGTTCAGGGCCAACTCCTGCACGCGGCGGTACAGGTCCAGGCTGGAGATGTGGCGGTACCGCAGGGGAAAGAGCGACTGGGACAACTCCCCGGCAAGGGCCACGCGGTCCCAGGTGTGCGAGACCAAAGAGCCCAAATGCACCGCTACGGGGTCCGTGTCTTCGGCCCAAAAGCAAAAGGTTTTGTCTTTGCTGGCCTGTTCAGCGGGGTCTACCAGCACGACGCTTTTCCCTTGGAGCTGCCCCGTGCGTTCCAGTTCCAGCAGCAGCAAAGACGCCGACGCTCCTGCCCCGCAGAAGAGGTAGTCTACAACAGCAGCCGGTTTCATGCGGCAGAGGGAAGGACGGAAGGCTGAACCATTACACTCGACGCTTCCCGGTGGGTCGCATTGTACATAACCCCTCTCACCCCCATTGGGTTCCGACGGGGGTCAAAAGAAGGGGGGTGGGGAGGTGTCGCCCACCGATTGGTAACATCCCTCTATGCTTTTTGGACTAAATGTGGAGAAGATAGCAGGATAGCAATTCTATCTGAATCATTTTGGGCTGGAGCACGTTTTCCTTTCATAAAAACCGGGTCTGCCTTTGGCAGACCCGGTTTAGAATCATCAATGAGAAATAACCACTCTCATTGTACGGTGGTCACCCATTGCGGTAGTAATGTGCAATTGGTATACTCCACTTGGAACATGCGGTAGGTCAAATCGATCCCCAAAACGACGCATGCTTGTAATCTCTTTTCCATCAAGCGTATACAAAACTACCACGTCCTCATCTTGAAGCCCGAGAATCCTGAAGGAGCCTGAACTTGGATTGGGGAACAATTGGTACTCGGACCCATTTCCTTCTCCCACTCCCAATCCCGACACTTGCACATTCAAGGTATCTTGTTCCATGCAATTGGGACTTGCCGCATAGATAGCAACATATCCCGACGTATTCCACAAGACATCGATGCTGGGCGTTCCTTGGCCAGAAAGGATCGTTCCTCCTACTACCGACCATGTGTACGTTGCATTTCCAGAGCCCCCTGCAACGTTGTAGGTGGCTGTATCCTGAGCCACGGGAGTGGTCAAACCATTGATTACCCCAGTCATAGGAGATGGGTATTGAACAATGGTGCTTCCCGCAAAAACCTTGGTACAACCCGGAGTGGAAACGGCAACCACATCATAAGAGCCATCAAGCAATGCGGTATAGTTCGCTTGGGTTTGACCAACTAAAGGAACGCCATTTCTGCGCCACTGAAGACTAGCAAACGAAGGATTGAGATTGGCGACCACGAAATTTGTCTGGATAACGTCGTTGGTGCAATATACCAAGGGGTCCGAAGTCGTGATTGTTCCAACCGGTGAAGGGGAGAGCAACACCATGGTTGTAAACCGCTGATCCGACTCGCAACCGTTTAGTACCTGGGTGGCATAGTACAATACACCGTTGACCAGGGGCGTATTGGAGAGCAATGGGCTGCCGCCTGTGCTGGTTAAATACCACTTGACTTGGGTTCCTTGGGCCACCAATTGAGAGACTTTTGCAGAGTCGCAGAAAGTCTGAAGAGGACTTCCGCTTGGTGGCAGTGTAACGTTGATAATGGCAATAACCGGCGTGCGTACCGTCGATTCGCACCCATTTATTGTTTGAGAAGCATAATACGTCGTTCCATTCACCAAAACTTGGACGCTTGCCAACAAGTTACCGGCTGAACTGGCATCGTACCATTTTACATTGGTGCCGTTAACAACCAATTGGGAAACGGTAGCCGAGGAACAAAATACTTGCGTTGGATTTGCTGCAACCGGCGCAGTTGGGCTAGATAGAACCACATTCACTGCAACTCGGCCTTGGGATTCGCAGCCATTGATGGTTTGGCTGCCAAAATAGGTGGTGCCATTGACCAACGGCGTATTGGCAGGTAGAGCCGTACCGCCCGTGACCGAACTGTACCAAAGTATGCCCTGCCCTACTGCGTTCAATTGGCCGATGGTGCCCGAATAACAAAAATTTTGGGTAAAGGGCGCCGCAGGAGGCTGAGGAGACTGAATAACAACGGCCACGGCCAAGCGACTCAACGATTCACAACCGTTAACCGTTTGGCTGGCATAATAAGTCGTTCCATTTGTCAATGCTGTTGTAGCCGTCAAAGGAGTACCGCCAGATGCAACGGAATACCATTTGATCCCGAAGCCAGAAACGGTCAATTGCGCAACTGTCGCAGATTGACAGAAGTTTTGCGTGGCCAAACCGTTCGGAGCAGGAGTATTGGTGAGCGTTACGACTACCGCTAAACGACTCAACGATTCACAACCATTCACGGTTTGTGAGGCATAATAAATACCACTTGAGAGGGGGGTTGTGCCTAACAAAGCCGTTCCGCCTGTCGGTGAAGAATACCATGTAATGCCGGAACCATTGGCCAACAATTGAGCCACTGTGCTGGTATTGCAAAATACTTGACTTGAATTCCCTGTCGGTGCTGTAGGAGCAACCATATTCACCGTTACTGCAAATCGTTGCATGGACTCACACCCATTCAAATTTTGCGTGGCGTAGTAAACCCCTTGACCAATCAACGGTGTTGTGCCTGGAAGAGGTGCCCCGCCCGTAGCCGCAGCGTACCACACAATTGCATTGCCTGACGCCGCTAACTGCGAGACCGTCGCTGCATGACAAAAGGATTGAATCGATGTGCCCGTGGGCGCAGGTGTGCTGAGGATTTGAACCAAAACGGGCAATCGCGACGTCGACTCGCAGCCATTCACGGTCTGGGAAGCAAAATAGGTAGTATTATTCGCCAAAGGTGTAGTGTTCACCAACGGGGTGCCACCGGTGGAAGAACTGTACCACTTCAGGGTAGAGCCAACTGCAGCCAATTGGCCAATGGTTCCGGTATTGCAAAATGCCTGGCTTGTAGCCCCCGTTGGTGCCGCCGGCGCCACCAAAGTCACTTGAACCGCCAATCGGTTTGACGACTCACAACCGGCCACGGTTTGACTCGCATAATACGTAGCACCATTCGAAAGCTGGGTGCTGTTCGGAAGTGGCGCGCCGCTAGTGGCGGAATTGTACCATTTGATTCCGGCACCACTCGCCGAAAGTTGTGCGATGGTAGAGCCCGGGCAGAATGTCTGTTGGGCCAAGCCGGTAGGAGCCAATCCTGGATTGACATATTGGGTAAAATACTTTCTGCAAGTTGTGCCATTCACCGTTACATCCACCCAATATTGCGTTGTTGTCGCAGGGGTCACTTGGATGGTCGGGGATGTCGAACCTGTAGACCAGGCGAATGACGCCGACTCGCTCAAATTGTACAAGCTGGTCACTTCACTGGTAGAGAGGGCACGGTTCCAAATTCCGACATCGTCGATTTTTCCTTTGAACCACGTGTTGTAGAACCCACCAATTTTCCACTGGAAATTATTGGTGGACGCTCCCGGCGTACCGGTCCAAGGATGACTATCTACAAGCTGGCCATTGACATAAATTTTACCGCCTGTTTGGTCGAGAACAAAAACATAATGGTACCAAACATTGGATTGCAAGCTGGACTGCTGGAAGGAGGGCTCTCCGTAATCCCCCAACACCCGATTGCTCCCGTTTCGAATGTACCAAGCGGGTGCATGGTAATTGCTTCCATCGGTGTTCACCAATATTTGATATCCATTCCAAGCGGCAGGAGAGTACTTGGAGAAAACATTCGCTGCTACACCAGTCGCCAGCAAAGAAGGATCTGCCTGGTACCACAAACTGATCGTCAGGGGATAATGGTTCAGAGTACTAGAGCCCGGCACCGTAATCTGTTGATTGGTATTGAAGGCATAAGAAGACTGGGGATTCCCAAAACGATCGAAGTCCAGCGTTGCTCCAGAAACACTTCCATTTCGGTTGTTGCCGCTGTAGTCATTTGCATTTCCGCAAAACGGATACCACGCAGACAAACCAGTAGCCAGGCTAGAAGGCATTGCTGCGCATGCCGCTGGGGGACCAAATGGCAACGCCGCCAAAGTCGCCGCGTTGTTCACACAAACGGTATCGTTGCTACTCACCACGGTGGCATTGATCAGCGTAACGTGTACCGCCAAACGCGAAGTGGACTCACATCCTCCGGCAAATTGGGAGGCAAAATAAATCGAATTGTGGACCAAAGCGGTATTGCTGCTAAGTGGCGTTCCGCCGGAAGCCGAGTTGAACCATTGAATGCCCGTTCCCTGAGGAGCTAGCTGGGAAACGGTTCCACTTGTGCAAACCGATTGCGAAGCCGGACCCGTAGGTACGGCAGGAGCCAATAATACCACATTTACGGCCAAACGAACCGTTGACTCACAATTATTCACCGTTTGTGAGGCATAGTAAGTCGCCCCATTGACCAAGGGGGTTGTCAATGCCAAAGGAGATCCCCCTAGTGCAGCTGGGTACCACTTCAAGCCCGCACCTGTTGCAACCAATTGGGCAACCGTGGCAGTATGGCAGAATGCTTGTTGGCTATTGCCTGAGGGGGCATTGGGAATGTTCAAAATCGCTTGAACAGCCAACCGAGGCGATTCACATCCGTCAACTGTTTGGCTCGCATAATAAACGGCCCCATTGACCAAATTCGTCGTCAAAGGAAGTGGTGTTCCACCTTGTGAAGCAGCATACCACTGTATGTTAGTCCCAGTTACACTCAATTGAGCCAAGGTCCCGGAATGGCATACGGTCTGAACAGAATTGCCTGACGGGGCGGGACTATTTGTGACGTAAACGGTAACATACTTGCGCGTGGTACTTCCATTGGCCGTTACATCCACCCAGTATTGCGTGGTAACCGTCGGATTCACCTGAATGGTCGGGGTGGTTGCACCTGTTGACCACACATACGTCGCTCCGGTCAATGCATACATACTAACGACTTCCGATGTGGAAAGTGCGCGATTCCAAATTCCGACATCGTCAATTTTTCCTTTGAACCATGTATCGTATAGCCCTCCAATCTTCCATAAAAACGAACTTGAGCTGGCCCCTGGGGTGCCTGTCCACGGATGGCTGTCCACCAACTGTCCATTCACATAGATCTTTCCTCCTGTTTGGTCTACCACAAACGCGTAATGGTACCAAACGTTTGCTTGCACATTGGTTTGCTCGAATGTGGGCTCGTTGTAATTTCCAAGTACGCGATTTGATCCATTTAGGATATACCATGAGGGCGCCGCATACGATGTCCCGCTTTGATTGATACCGACCATGTAACCGTTCCATGCTGCGGGACTATACTTGGAAAAAATACCGCAAGACACACCGGGAACCAACAGACCAGGATCTGCTCTGTACCAAAGGCTGATGGTCATTGGGAAATTGTTCATTGCCGCGGTTCCCGGAATGGTGATTTGTTGATTGGTATTGAAGGAGTATGCCGATTGGGGATTCCCAAAGCGGTCCATATCCAAAGTGGCCCCGCTAACCGTTCCATTGCGGTTGTTTCCGCTTAAATCGTTGGCATTTCCGCAAAATGGATACCACGCCGAAAGGCCCGTTGATAAACTTCCCGGGAGCGGACCGCAAATATTCGCATTGGAAGTAAACGTATTTGTAGGGGTGGAAACGTCCAAATAAAACGACGTGGTGTAAATGCCATACAAACTTACCGGCACGCCATCCGCAACGCGCGGTTTCACCCAGAACTCCAAGGTAATATTGGATTCTGGAACATTCAGTGGGATGGTTCCTCGTGCATTGGTACCATTAAAATCAATCGCGCCACCGAACCGACCTGCAGCATTGTATACCGCATTGGTTGCCGTCCCATTGGGTCCTACCGCTGCCACAATTTGACCGTTGCTCAAGGCATCGAATCGGTACAAACCAAGCGTGTTGTTGTCCGATACCATGGGCAATTGGGACTGATAATGAGCCGCAATTTCCGTTGGAGTTCGAACCACGTTGGAATAACGCAACTCGTCCACCAGACCATCAAACAAATTCTGCCACGAAGTATAAAACTCTCCTCCAATATCGATCCGGCTCCAGTTGTAAGGCCTGCTTGTAAATGGCGCACTGACCACTTCAACGCCGTTCTTGTAAATTTTCCCATTTCCGTTGGCATCTTTGGTGATGGCTATGTATTGCCACCCATTCACATCGACGGGAAATGTTTGCGGGTTGCCATCGGTGAGGTAATAAACGCCTCCAACAGGTACGGCTTGCGATGAAGGCGCACCGAGCAAGGCCGACAAACTCACACTGGTTCCTGAACATACTGTGTCGCCTGAAACGGAAACCTGGACATTTTGCATGTTAACGGTTACCTGCAGACGGTTGGCTGATTCACACCCATTAATGGTTTGGGTAGCAAAATAAGACTGCCCGTTTACCAATGGTGTAGTTAAATTCAACATCGTACCACCGGTCGCGGCCGCGTACCACTTGATGTTGGTCCCGGTTGCGGCCAATTGTGTCAAAGTCGCATTGCTGCTTACCGATTGGATTGCATTTCCGGTTGGCGCAGGAGTCGACGTGGTGAGAATTTGGAAATATTTTCTGCACGTCGTCCCATTGAGGGTAATATCTACCCAGTAATTGTTAATGTTGCTCGCAGGCGTTACGGTAATGGAACTCGATGTTTCCCCTGTAGACCATAAATAAGTAGGCTGAAAGGTCTCCGCAGCAAATTGCCGAACTGGGCGAATTTTTGCCTGATCCGACTTGGGGACTATTTGTTGGTAGTACGGAGTGAAGTCATGAGCCCAAACAAGGTTTGAATTTATTTGGGAGGAGGTCCAGTAACGATTCCACTGACTGCCATTGTTATTGATAAATCCTCCCAATCCAGCCAAATGAATGTTCTGGTAAATGGCTTGGAAGTCATCTTTAGAAGGAAGAACCCAATCGCTTAACCCATTGATTATGGCATCGTTACACAAACGTGCTGGTGTATTCAAGGCTGCACAACCGTTTACCAAAGCATTGGTATTGTTCAAAGCCGCTCCAAGGGAGGTCAAGGTGCCTGAAATATTGGTGGTCGTGCATCCAAACGGAACGGGGGAGGCATAGTCGTCTCGGGCAACTTCCAAATACCTCCATCCATTGGAAACTACTTGTTTATCATAAAAAATATACCCACCACCCGGGCCAATGGAACCTACCGGATAAGCGGATGGAGCAGGAATTGCACCAACTCCCAAGGTTGTACTTTGACCCAGGCACACCGTATCGTTTTGATTGATCAATGGAGGATTGATGATCAACGCTCGAACGGGTGTTCGCGTAACCGATTCGATCCCATTCACCGTTTGCGAGGCAAAATAGGTTGTGCCGTGAACCAAAGTAGCGGTGGCACTTAATTGACTTCCGCCTGACAAACTACTGTACCACTTTACATTAGAGCCTGTTGCAGAAAGCTGGCCAATACTTGAGGAGCTACAAAAATATTGGTTCGCAATAGCTGTAGGAGCAGACGGAGTTGCTTGACCCACGTACATTTGAGTGATTTCTGCATGGGTTAATGTTCTTCCCCATACACCAAAATCATCAATCACACCACTAAAACCAGGCGAATACATGTCGCCTCCTAACTCAATTATGTTGGATAAATATTTTAAGGAGTTTGTGCAGTTTCCGACTAAAGTACTGACCCAAGCACCGTTCACGTACAAATTAGACGTATTTCCGTCTTGCGTAATTCCGATGAAATAAAATTGAGTATTGGTGATTAAATAGGACCCTTTACAAACCAAGTAGTTATTTGCATGATGTCCCACAAAAACACCATTAGTTCCAAGTGAGAACCCAACACCAGAATTTAATCCGAAATTGGGTGGAACCATTGCCCAGTTTTGATTGCTGTTGGCCATTGGCACGCTTACACTTCCCGGACACAATGAGCTGTTCGCAACCGGGGTAACGGTGCGATTTGCTTTCACCCACATGACAGCACTAAAATTTCCAGATATACCACCGGAGCTTGATGATCCAATTGGAATCTCAATCTTGTGAGCGGCATTTGCATTGAATGAATAAGCTGAAGCAGGATTTCCATTGCGGTCCGTAGTCGGAACGGCACCCGTGACCGTTCCGTGCATCGCATTAGTGGATTTATCTTGAGCGCCTCCTACAAAGTCCCACCAGCCGACCAGCCCACTAGTTGGCACATAACTGGGCACTTGTGCATGGGTTAGACCACAAAAAAATAGAGGCAAAAATGCTAAGAGTAATTTGCGATTCATGACGAGCTTTGGTTGGTGTTAAATGTAAAAATATGAATCCCCATTGGGCTTGCTCAGCTTTCGTCATTAATAACCAGAAGAATGTGCCATTTGAGACGGTTAGGCCCTTCTATATTGTAATTGGTCAGTCCATTACAAACAAAAAAGAGGGCCTCAGCCCTCTTTTCTTATAATTTCTTTCCGTCGATCTTGATACATCTTCTTAATCTCCACGCGGCGGTCAAAGCGCTCAAATCCAGTAAACAAACCGTTCCATTCCTGCACTTCGATCTGGTTCCGATTTGCACCGTTGGCAAGCAATGCCGCAAGGACGGCCTTCTCTCTGTTGCGGCGAATGCGCTCATTGGTTGAAGCATCCGCAGACTCGTCGGAAAATGCCTGCAAGCTCACTTTTTTGGTGGGGTCAGAAGCCAATTCCTTGCCTATCGCGGCAACCGCAGCCAAATAAGTGGGGCTCAATTCTGCGCCGGTCTGCTCAAAGTAGACGGTGGACATGTTCTGGGCTTTCTCCTTGCGCGTCTGTGTTTCAAAATAACGACGCTCCAGTTCCACCATTAGGTTGGCTGCAAACGAATCCTGTGTGGCGGCAACCCGCTTGCCTTGGTCGTTGATTCCCGTCTTCACTTGTGCCAAGTCCTTTTTCAGGCCCGTAACCACCTGTTCCATGCTCTCGTAATCCGACAAAAGCACTTCGACGCGCTCATCCTTGAATCCAGCTACACGCTCCCGATTGACCCCTAATGGAGACGTCAAATGGGCGTACCTTTCCGCAGGGAATCAAAGCTTCCTATTCCAACTGCCCCTACCCTGCGCCTGCCATGAACCCTAGCCAGTCCCGACCGCCCAAGAAGTGGAAGATGATGCTGATCAGCTGGCTCTTTGTGTACCCCGTGATCAACCTGCTATTCGCGCTGGTTTTTCCGCTGGTTTCCGAGTTCCATCAACTGGTCAAAACCCTCATTTTCACGTTAATTCTGGTGCCCCTCATGGGCGTGGTCATTCCTCTTTTGCACAAGCGATTCTGGGGATGGATCACCCGGTAACTCCGCTTCATCTACCCCTCTTCGCACGAATCCATGCAACCCAAACGCGGCAT
>JBILEM010000175.1:0-3753 GCA_044352085.1 Schleiferiaceae bacterium | reverse complement strand
GTTCCCGCTCAATCCGGTCCGGCCGCCAGCGCCACTGGGCCCGCTGGTAAATACATGTACGCGGCGGTACCCTTTGGTACAGGAACCAATTCTACCCGACTGATAACCCCCTGGATCGATTTAACCCCTTTGAATGTAGGTGAATTGAGCTTTTACAGCCACCGATTTGGGAATAACATTTTGTCGTTGTTTGTTGAAGCCACCACCAACGGAGTTACGTGGTCGCCCTTGTTGCTTCTTACGGGTACAGCCCAAACTTCGAAAGCAGCACCCTGGACGGAGCACCTGGTTTCTCTTGCGGCCTACAACAATGCCACAATTAAATTGCGCTTTACCGCGACACGTACTGCGAATGGATTCAATTCAGCGGTAGCCATTGACCAAATTGATATCCACGAAACTCCATTATGCCCCAAACCAACGGCAATGGCCCTTACCGCTACAGGACCCACCACCGTGTCGGTCAACTGGACCGGTACCGCCACGTCCGGCGTAATTGAGTACGGGCCAAAAGGTTTTGCTCGAGGCACCGGTACCCGCGTTTATGCTCCCACCAAACCCCATATTGTTGCAGGGCTCACGGCGTTCACCACTTACGATTTTTATGTGAAAGATTCGTGCGGTCCGGTAACCGGGGCAAGTTCGTGGTATGGTCCAGACTCGGTAAGCATGCCCGGTTGTACCAACGGGTGCAACTACACCTTAACCCTTACCGACCAATTTGGCGACGGCTGGTCGACCACTGTCAATGCTCCACCTTACCATTTTGTAACTCTGGTGACGGGCGCACGGACCAAAACGTACACCCTAACGGCGGGCGCAAATCAGGTGTTTACTATCCCGGTGTGTCCAGGTCAAAACCTGTCGTTGGCCTTTACCAATGTGGGTGCCTTCTCCAACGAATGCGGCATTGTCCTGAGAAACAGTTCCAACGCCATAGTTTACCAACAGACGGCAGGTACCAATATCCCCACAGGAAATTTGTTCTCAGGAACGTCTGCGTGCAGCACATGTCCGCCTCCTACCAATGGAGCCATTACGGGCATTTCATCGACTCAGGCCTCGCTGGTGTTTACGAAGAACGCTTCTTTTGCAGACGTTGCCATTGGCTTGCCCGGTTTCCAGCCTTCGTTAACCACCAAAATCGCGAATGTTAACTCCCCTTATGCATTTACGGGATTAACGGCGAGTACCACCTACCACGTTTTTTACCGAGACAGCTGCGGTACCGGAGGAAATGTCTCTGCTTGGATAGGACCGTTGGTCTTCACCACCACAAATTGTCCGCCTGTAGCCAGCGTTGCCACTCTAATCTCTCGCGTAGGGAACACCATCCAAGTAAGTGCAACTGGAAGCACGCCTGGCGTAACCTACACGTGGTCTTGGGGCGATGCTACACCCAACGGAACGGGACTAACCGCCAATCACACCTATTCAACGAGTGGGACATTCGTGGTTACCCTTACAGTCAGCAATGCTTGTGGAAGTATTTCCTCATCTCAAATTACGGTTCCCATTTGTGCTCCCCTTACGGCCAATTTCTATACATTGGGTAACGGACTCGCTCGAAGTTTCATTTCCAACGGAACCGGCCAGCCTACCCAGTACAAATGGATTTGGGGCGATGGTACACCCAATGGGTCAGGTTCTCCAGCTCCCCACGCGTATGCGGTAGACGGGGCTTACTACGTTCGGTTGCGCGTAAAAAATGCCTGCGGTGATTCGGCTGTATTCGGAGACACTGTATATGCCTGTGCTCCGGTAACATCTTCGTTTACTTACACCACAAACGGTAGCATTTTCAACGGCCAGGCGACGTCCTCTGCGAATGCCGTTTCTTGGAAATGGAGTTTTGGAGACGGGAATACCGCAACGGGCAGTGCCCCGAGCCATACGTATACGACCAGTGGATCGTTCACCGTGCGCATGGTTTCTTATAACCTGTGCGGTGATTCTTCTCAGTTTACCGCAACGGTTAATGTTTGTGTAACTCCCGTAGCTCGATTTACTGCGACGATTTTGTCGTCTTCAGGCTCTGGCATGAGAGTCCTATTTGATGCAACCTCGAGCGTTGGTGCCAGCCAATACCGGTGGTTTTTTGGAGACGGTGCAACGGCAGTGGGAACAAACTTCACCCAACATACCTATTCCGTGCCCAGCTTGAGTTACGTGGTTACTTTGATTGTTGAGAATGCCTGCGGAGACGATGATACATTGTCTTTCCGCTTAAGTCAAATCGGGCAAGAAGAGATTCCAGAAATCCCCTTGACCCTGTATCCCAATCCCGCATATGCAGGGAATCGGGTGTATGGCTTTGTTCCAAACGGTCAATCGGAAAATGTGCAACTCATTTCGCTCAATGGCAGTCGGGTCATTGCCTTGGAATGGGGGTCGGAACCCTATTCGGTTCAACTACCCGCTCATCTCTCGCCGGGGACGTATTGTTTGCTGTGGGGGGGAGAAGTGTATCGGTTGATCGTCTTGGCGGAATAATAGTTCTTCCATTCTGCTTTGAAGCCGGATTCGCCGCCCCCTTGCCACAGGAAGGGCACCGTGGGGCAGTTGAGCAACTTCACCGTCAAACGAATGGAGATGCTGCAGATTAAGGATGAATCGGCGGTGTATACGTACAAAACCGTACGGGGATAGCCGCTCGAACAGCCGGTCCATTTGCCCTTGGGCAGTGAGCAGGCAGGGCTGTTTTTTGTCGGCATGGGGCAGTCCCATCCACTGAATGTAGTCTCCTTGCGATTCGAGGTAGGCCACTTCATCCAGGTCCATGCGTATCCATTTTTTACCAGCGCGAACAAATACGAAGCGGTGAGGAAGGGGGTTTTTCATGAAGCAAAGGTCTTTGGAGCACGGCCCGACATCCGTAGTCAAACGGATAGAAATATTTGTTGCCTAAAAGCCTAGTAAATTCCGTCCTACATTTGACCCATGGCAAAGAGCAAAACCCTCATCGTTGGCGCTGGAATCGCAGGAATTGCTACAGCTATTCGTCAAGCGGTTGCGGGCAATGAAGTGCATGTTTTCGAAGCCAATGCCTATCCGGGCGGGAAATTATCGCGGTTTGCTTTGGGGTCGTATCGATTTGATGCAGGCCCCAGTTTGTTTACGATGCCCCACTGGGTGGACGAACTTTTTGAATTGGCAGGAGAGGATTCGACGGAGTCCTTTTCTTACCTCAAAGACGATGTGGCCTGCCGGTATTTTTGGAGCGACGGAACCCAGTTGACTGCTTGGGCAGACGCCCATCGCTTTGCGCAAGAAGCCGAACGGGCAACCGGCGAGCCTGCCTCACGGGTTTTGGACCATTTGGACCGGACGCGTGCGCAATACGAGGCAACGTCGCCTCTTTTCCTGGAATCGTCTTTGCACCGGTGGTCGACGTATAAACCGAAAACCGTCCTCAAGGCGTTGAAGGCCTTGGGCCAATTGGATTTGGACAAGAGCATGGCGGAAGTACACGAACGTTCGATGAGTACGCCCAAGATGCAGCAGTTGTTTCATCGCTTTGCAACCTACAACGGTTCGTCGCCTTACAAGGCGCCGGGTGTACTGGCCATGATTCCGCATTTGGAGCATGGAATCGGCACCTATGTTCCACGCGGGGGGATGGGAGACATTACCGATACTTTGGTGGCCTTGGCCGAACGGCTGGGGGTTCAATTTCATTACCAGACGTTGGTCCAGGAGATTTGTGTCGAGAAAGGGGAGGTGGTTGGTCTGATAACGGCTACCGGCCAGCGC
>JBILEM010000173.1:0-3780 GCA_044352085.1 Schleiferiaceae bacterium | reverse complement strand
GACCCCGGTAGACCCGCTCGCCGCTGGCCTCTTTTTCGCCGTTTGTGGGTATTTCTGAATTCGCCATTTTGGGGTATTTTCGGCGGAAATCGATGGTTTTATTGTTCCAAAGAGGGGGCTTCTGACCCGTGTTCCATGAACGCATTGGGGTATCCGTGGGGGATCACCCGAATGCCCGGTGCGTGCTGGGCCACCCAGGCCGCCACCCCTTCAAACAAGCCCCCAATCGATTGTGCATCTTCCCACACGTGCCACTCGGGGGACGTCGCGGGTGATAGCGCAGGAGCTGGTACCGGGCGATCCGCTGAACCCAAAAAAGCGTCAGCAGCGGCGCGCAGCGCCGCCTCCGGAAGCGGATGAACCCGTCCCACGGACCAGACGGCTGCATCGGGATGGTCCTCGGCTACGGAATAGCCGAGCGGACCCGCAACCCAATGGAGGGTTGACGCAACACCGGTGGCATGGGGTGCCGTTTCCTCCTGTACCCTCTGCGGAGCGGACAGCAAAACGACGCCTTCCGCGTCTTCCAGCAAGCCGTCGTCCGGGCGGGAACGGCCCCGGGGGTAGCGCAACACCGAAGGCGTTCCCGCCGCCAACGCTCCGTGCAGCATGCGGCGCAACGACGCCCCGTTCCGAGGTGCATACACCGTGGTATTGGGCACACTGCGAAGCAGGGCCAGGTCAAACATGCCATGGTGGGTCGGTCCGTCTTCCCCCACCCAACCGGCCCGGTCCAAACACAGGACTACCGGCAGGTTTTGCAAAGCGACGTCGTGGATCCACGCATCTACGGCCCGTTGAAAAAAGGTGCTGTACATGCTCACCACGGGCTTGCCTCCCGCCGCGGCCATGCCGGCGGCGGTAGTCAGTGCATGTTGTTCGGCAATACCGACATCCACCGTTCGGTCGGGAAATTCCGCGCGAAAACGGTCGACGCTGGCGCCGGGAGCCATCGCTGGCGTAAGGACCTGTACCTGGGGATCATGCCGGGCGGCCTCCAAAACGGCTTCTGAAAAATGGAACTGGAAGGCTTCTTCGGAGACGGGCTTTTCGGGGGCGCCCCATTCCGCCGGGTTTGGCCGGTGCGTGCGAATGTGAAGGACCCGCGGACCCTCCAGGGTCAGCGCATGCCGCAGGGCTGCCACCAAGGCCGCGCAGTCGTTGCCGTCTACGGGGCTCGCTTCGCTGGAACGGGTGCCGTTGGCATCCAAATAGGTCCAGCCAAGGGACGCAAAGAACCGTTGGTAAGCTGCAGGACCTCCCTGGGCCAAGGACCCCGCTGTGCCTTCGATGGAGAGGCCGTTGTCGTTGAGGACGAGAAGCACGTTGGCGGAGGCGGCGGCGCCGTCGTTGAGGGCTTCAAAGACCAGGCCTCCCGTAAGGGCGCCGTCGCCTACCACCGCTACGCGGTGGCGGATGCGGCCTGCGGCCGCATCCGCCCGCCAATAGCCCACCGCGGCAGACAAGGCCGTTGAAGCGTGCCCCACGCCGAAGGCATCAAAAGGAGATTCGCTGCACTTGGGAAATCCGCTGAGTCCTCCCGGCTTGCGCTGGGTGTGGAAACGGGCGGCGCGGTCGGTGATGATTTTGTGCACGTAGGCCTGGTGCCCGACGTCCCAAATCAGGACGTCGTTGGGGGTGCGGAGTACGTGGTGGAGAGCCAGTGTCAGCTCGGTGGCCCCCAGCGATGAGGCCATGTGGCCCGCCTTCTCCTGGGTTTGGTCCAGCAAGAAACGACGAACGCGCGCGCACGCTGCCGGAAGTTGTTCTACCGGCAGCGCGCGCAGCGCGTCCAAAGTCAGGTCGTAAGGCTCTTCGGGCGTCACGCGGCTAAGGTACGGCGCTCGGCGCGTCGAACCTTTTTCGCTTCCACCCGGAACAGCTGTACGGGAACCACCACCAGGGTCAAGAAGGTGGCAAACGTCAGACCGAAGATGACCGTCCAGCTCAAAGGTCCCCAGAACATCACCGTATCGCCTCCCACATAGATTTGCGGGTCGTTGTGCGAGAAGAGGGTAAAGAAGTTGATGTTCAAGCCAATGGCCAACGGCACCAAGCCCAGAACCGTCGTAATGGCGGTGAGCAGTACCGGACGGAGTCGGGTGGCGCCGGTCTCCGCCAGCAAGTTGCGGGTTTCGTCCAACGTCAGCAGGTCTTCTTCGGCCATGCCCAATTCGGCCTTCCGGCGCATCACGAGCTGTCCGTAGTAATCGGCCAATACAATGGCGTTGTTTACCACCACCCCGGCCAAGGAAATCAGGCCAATCATGGTCATGATGATCACAAAGTCCATACGGAAGATCACCAATCCCAAGAATACCCCAATCAAGCTAAGGCCTACCGTGGTCATGATGATCCGCGGAACCTTGGTGCTGTTGAACTGGGCCACAATGATGAGGTAGATCAAAAAGACCGCGCCCAACAAGGCCTTGGAAAGGAAGCTCAATTCCTTGGCCTGTTCTTCCTGCTCGCCGGTGAAGGATACCGTGACGCCCTCGGGGAGGGGGTAGGTTTCCATGGTTTGCTTGATGCGGGCCACCAACTCGTTGGCGTTGGCGCCTTCGGTTACCCCGGAAAAGAGGGTGATGACGCGGTCGCCTTCTTTGCGTTTCACCCCGCTAAAGGTGGACGCTTTGCTGGCCGTTGCCACGGCCGAAATGGGCACCTGCTTGATTTTGCCGGACGCTTGGTCCCGGAAGGTGATGCGCTGGCTCAAGAGGTTGTCCATGTCGTAGCGGTACTCGTCTTGCAGGCGGAGGTTGATGGGGTAGTCGTCCTCTCCGTCCTTGAAGCGGTCCACTTCCTTACCAAAGAGGGCCGTCCGAATGGCGTCGCCCACCTGGCCGGTAGAAACCCCCAAGGAACGGGCCTTGGTCCGGTCGATTTCAATGGGCATCTCCGGCTTGCCGGACTCTACGTCCAATTTCAACTCGTCAATTCCCTGAAAGCCTTGGCTTTGGATGTACGCACGTGCCGCTTCTGCTGCCGCCAGAACTTGGTAATAATCGTCACCCGAAAACTCCAAGTTAATGGGAGGGCCTACAGGAGGACCTGCGGCATCCTTGTCTACGGCAATCACCGCGCCCGGGAATCCTTTCATGTTGGCACGCAAATCGTCCAAAACGACGGAGCTCAGCACCTTGTTTCCGTCTTCGTCCACGCGAAAGGCCGTTTCCCGGAATGCCACAATGACTTTGGCTTTGTGCGGTGTTTTCTCCGCCGTATTGCCGTTACGGGGATCGCCCGTGCCTGCTCCCACTTGGGCAATCACGGACTCCACCATGTAGTTGTACCGGGCTCCATCTTGGGTGTACGCATATTTATCAATGACCTTCAATACCCGGTCTTCAATTTTCTTGGTCAGGGCATTGGTTTCCTCGATGTCCGTCCCAATGGGCATTTCAATATAAATGTTGGCCAAATTGGGCTCATTGGAAGGAAAAAAGACCACTTTGGGCGGAAAAGCGACAAAAAGAACCAAACTAGCCACCAGCAATCCAATGGTGCCGTAGTACATCTTATTTACGTTGGTAGCACGCAACGCGTAGCCTACCACGCGGCCGTAAAAATTCTCCAACTTGGGCAAGTTGATCTCGCGGAATTTGTCCGTGGCCTCGTGCAGCCACAAAACATACAACGCTGTCAGGCCTCCACTGTAAAACAGAAGGTTGCCAACGACGTGCAAGGCCGTCGCTGCAGCTCCGTCCAAGGCATACCCTGCCAAATTCAAGGGCAAGCCAATGCCTGCCGCCCAGAATCCGCGCTTGGACCACTTTTTCA
>JBILEM010000172.1:0-3787 GCA_044352085.1 Schleiferiaceae bacterium | reverse complement strand
CCGTAGCCCTGCGCAATTTTGGCGGCTCCTCTGCCCTGCAAGGCGACTTTTTGGCGAGCCTGTTCAACCGCGCGCCGGTGGCTACGCTCAACAAAAACACCCTGCCCACCGAGTTCTGCATGGGCATCAACGGCATTGCTTGGTCCAAAGACAAACAGGTCCTCCGCATGGGCATCCAACTGAACCACCCCAACGACAACGCGGAAAACTACCGCATTGGGTTGGAATACACCGCCAACGACCGCCTGGTCATCCGCTCCGGCGTGGCCCTGCAGGTGGCCGGGCGCACCTGGCCCGCTCTGGGTTTTAGCGCCAAAGGCCGCTTGGGCCGCCAAGCCATCTGGATCGACTACGCCGCCACCCCCACTGCATTCACCGGCATCGCCTCCGTCGTCGGCATGCGTTTGCCCTTGACCCTGAATCCCTGACCCCATGCGCACTCCCCTACCTTGGATCGCCGGCGGCCTGGCCGCACTCCTGCTCAGCAGCTGCGAGGGGTACTTCGGCACCCGCACCGACCTCGACTTCATTGACATTCCCGACTACACCATCCGGGAAATTGCCTACGTCCCCATCCAGCCCGAATGGAAGGGCTTTGTGCGGCCGGTGGACGTGTGCGTCGGATTCGACGAACTCCTCTATGTGGTGGACGAAGGAACCGAAGAAATCGTAGCCTTGGACGAGGCAGGCCGGGAACTGGGCCGCTTGCGCGTCCCCGGTGTCCATGCCGTTCGGCAAGACCGTCGGTTCGACTTGCTGGCCTTGGGCACGCACGATACCGCCATCAACGGGGTCTCCTACGACTTGGCGTGTTTGTACCGCATCCGCATGATTCAAGGCACCAACTACGGCCTTTCGTACGGCCAAGTGGTGCACAAAACCGTTCATCCCTTTTACTTCAAAAACACCTTTTCGTTGGGAGATGCCCAGGTGCGTTTTGAGTCGATTGGGGTATTGGGAAGCAACCAACCCGCCAAAAACAACCGCTACTACGTCACCCGCACCGGCCCCAGTCCCAACAACGCCAACCAAGGCCCGGACGACGCCGTTCTGCAATTCTCAGCGAACGACGAATGGCTAACCTCGGTGTCTGTCAATACATCCAGCGGGTTGTTCAACAACTATTTTAAAAAGCCTTTTGGTTTGGTGACCTACTGCCAACCTCCCCAAATCACGGCCAACGCCGGGGACGACTTCTTGGTCACCTCCCTTTCTCCCAATCAGGCCATTCAAATCCAAGGCGTCACGTTTGAAGAAACGGACTTCGGTGCGGAGTTTCGCCCCATGACCTTCCAACCAGACCCTTCCCTGGCAGACAACTACCTCCAAAAACCCCAGCGCTTTTCCAAGCCGACCGGGCTGTGCATGGCCGGAGACAACACCCGGTACATCTGGGTGGTGGATGCCGAAAAAGACAGCGTTTACCAGTTCACCTCCAACGGCCTCGAAGGGGTTCCGCCGCCGCCCGCCAGTGGGGAGCGCCGCTATGCCGTCGCTTCGTTTGGTGGCCGCGGTTCGGGCGTTGGGCAGTTCAACGAACCCCGCGCAGCGGCCTACTACAAAAAAATTCTGTACATCGCTGACGCTGGTAACGGCCGTATAGTGCGGTACCAGCTCACCTTGGATTTTGATTAAACCTGCTTGTTTACACCCAATTAACCCATCACCCGTACCTTCGCACTTATGAAACAACGCCTCCTCTCGTTTGCTACAACCGCCCTGATGCTTTTGGGGTCTGCTGTAGCCGCGGCCGCTGCCGTTCACAACGTGTCCGTCAACAGCAACTTCTTCCAGCCCAGCACTTTGACCATTCAGGTGGGCGACCAAGTGATTTGGACCCAAGTGAGCGGTGCCCACAACGTCAACGGCACGCAAGGCACTTTCCCTAACAATCCGGCCAGCTTCAGCAGCGGCGCGGTAGCGGGTGGCAACTGGACGTACAGCTTCACCTTTACGATTCCCGGCACTTACGGCTACCAGTGCGACCCGCACGCCGGAATGGTCGGCACCGTTGTGGTGCAGCCGGCTGCTGCGCAGCCGTGCACGGAGCCTTTTATCTCGGAATACTTGGAAGGATCCAGCAACAACAAAGCATTGGAGATCTTCAATCCGCGGCCCACGCCTTTGAACATGGCCGGTTACTCCTTGAAGGCCTACAACAACGGTGGCCTCACCGTTTCCAATTCCTTCACCTTCCCAGTGAACGTAACCATTCCTGCAGGAGGGGTTTACACCATTGCCAACAGTCAAGCCTTAGCGGGCATTTTGAGTGTTGCAGACACGACCAGCACCATTACCTTCTTCAACGGAGACGATGCCGTTGTGTTGTTCAAAAACACCGACACCTTGGACATCATTGGCAAAGTGGGCTTTGACCCCGGTACCAACTGGACCGTGGGCACCGGCGCAACTTCCGAGTTTACCTTGGTACGCAAGGCTACGGTCAACAAAGGCCAACGCAACTGGGTCATTGGCGCAACGGAGTGGGATGTTTATCCCCAGAACACCATCACCTACTTGGCCGCCCACACCAGCAGTGCGTGCAGCTCCACGCCTCCCCCCACCGGCCCCGTGCGCACCAATTTGTCCGTTTTGCGCGCCAACGACGCCAACGGGGTGGCAACCAAGGACGGGGACACGGTCTACGTTACCGGTACCGTGCACAGCTTGGATTTTGATGGCAACACCGGATACTCCTTCTACATCGAAGACGGAACCGCAGGCATGAACATCTTCCGCACCGCAGACCTGACCAACTACACCGCTCCCGCGGTAGGCGACTCCCTGAAAGTTTACGGCATTGTCGACCAGTTCAACGGACTCACGGAGATCATCCCCGACTCCATCCGCGTCATCCAGACCAACCGCAATTTCGGCAGCCCAATCCGCATCACGTCCCTGACCGAAGCCCGCGAAAGCCGCTACGTCTTTATGGACTCTTTGATGCTGCCCGCCACCTCCACGTGGCCCGCAACCGGCACAAGTGCCAACGTCAACCTGACCCGCGGCACCCAGACGGTCGTTCTGCGCATTGACAACGATACGGACATCGACGGCTCTCCCGCCCCAACCGGCATGTTTGGCGTATACGCCACCATCACCCAATTTGACAATGCTTCCCCTTTTGACGCGGGCTACCAGCTGTTGCCCAGCAAGCGGGCCGACTTTGTTCCCATGGGAACCTTGGGGGTTTTGACTCCCCTCAACGTAGCCACCGAAGTGAACCCCACCACGGGCGTTTCTTTGCGCGACGGCCAAGTACACGTGGTTCGCGGCGTGGTTACTTCCCCTGACTTTGATGGCAATACCGGCTACTCGTTCTACATCCAAGACGCCACCGGCGGCATCAATGTATTCCGCACCGCAGACAAACCCAACTACACCACGCCCACTCCCGGGCACCAATTGGAAATCCGTGGAACCATCGACCAATTCAACGGTCTGACCCAAATCATTCCGGACTCCATCATCTTGTTGGCAACGGGCCAAACCCTGCCTACTCCTGTTGTGGTGACCAGCTTGGCCGAAAACACCGAGTCCATTTTGGTGCGTCTGAACAACATGACCTTGGTGAACGCCGCCCAGTGGACCAACACCGGCAGCGGCTTCAACGTAGACATCACCAACGGCACCCAGACCTTCTTGATGCGGGTGGATGCGGACGTAAACGTTTACGGTTCTGCGGCTCCAACGGGTCTATTCGATGTCATTGGCGTAGGAAATCAGTTCGACAACTCCAGCCCCTTCACCGGCGGTTACCAGTTGTTCCCGCGCTCGACTGCCGACA
>JBILEM010000171.1:0-3802 GCA_044352085.1 Schleiferiaceae bacterium | reverse complement strand
GACTTGAAAATCCAATCCGCCCGGCAAGGTGCGCAAAAAGTCCGCCAAGCCCATGGCCTCTGCAGCGCTCCAAATGCGCTCGTCGTCCATCGGTTCAAACAAAGTTACATTGTCGCGCACCGTTCCGGAGAAAAGGAAGACGTCTTGCATAACCAACGCCGCCTGCGAACGCAGCGCCAGCTTGTCCCAGGATTCCAAGGGGATCCCGTCAATCAAAATCTGGCCGGATTGGGGCAAATAATGGCCCAAAAGCAAGCCAATCAACGTGCTTTTACCGGCACCCGTTGGGCCCACAACGGCCAGCGTTTCCCCTTCTCTGATTTGCAGATTGAATCCTTTTAAAACGGGCTCTTCCGGCCGATAACCAAAGACCACATTCTGAAATTCAACAACTCCCCGAAGCGGACCTTGGTAGTTGCCGTTTTGCTCCACTTCCTCTGTGGCGTGGATGAGCTTTAAAACGCGTTCGGAAGCGACCATTCCCATTTGGAGGGTATTGAACCGATCGGCCAATTGGCGCAAGGGGCGGTACAACATATTGATAAATAGAATCATGGCCGTCAAGTCACCCACCGTGACGCCGGCTTGGGCTGCGGCTTTATATCCCCCGTACCAAACGGCCAAGCCGATACTCACCGCACTCAACAACTCGATGATGGGCAAAAACAAGCTGAAGGACCAGATGCTCCGGATGTTGGCGTCGCGGTGCTTGGCGTTGATGGCCTCAAACCGGGCAGATTCCGCCGCTTCCCGCCCAAAAAGATGGACCAAGGCCATGCCGGTGATGCGCTCTTGCACGAAGGCGTTGAGCGCGGCAACTTGGTTCCGGACGTCGGTAAAGCTCTCTTTGATGGAACGTTGAAACCAGCGGGTGGCGATAAACAAAATCGGAATGACGCTCAGGGAAATAACCACCAAGGTGGGGTCAAAGGCCCAAAAAAGGGCGGCCAGTAAAACAGCAATTTTGAAGAAGTCCCCAAAAATAACCAGGAGGCCTTCCGAAAAAATATCCGCAATGGTTTCGACGTCGGACACGGTGCGCGTGACCAAGGTTCCCACCGGGGTTTTGTCGAAATACCCCATTTTGAACCGCATAATTCGTCCAAAAAGGGCCAGACGCATATCCCGAATCACCCACTGCCCCAACCGGTTGGTGAGCCGGTAAAAAGACCACTGGAAAAGGCTTTCGACCAAGAGGAGTCCAAAGATCCAGAGAATGATGCGGTGCACTTCCCACGGTTCGGTGGCGCCTACCGCGGTGTCCACAGCGTCCCGAATCAGCAGCGGTCGAGCGGTGGAAAGCAATCCAAGCAATACGGTCAGAACCGTTGCAAAAACAAATGCGTTCCGGTAAGGACGCACAAAACGCAGAACCCCTTTTAGGACGCTGGCATCAAAGGCCTTCCCGCTCACTGGAGCCATGGACAAAGAGGTTTTTGGGGTACGAGGCCCCGTTAAAAAAAAGACCGTGGGCAGGCGCGCTGGACCCCGACAGGCTCCGATCCCCGCCCTGCAGCAACGACCGAAATTCTTCCTGCGTCCACATGCCTTGGCCCAATTCCACCAGGGTCCCCACCAAGGCGCGGACCATGTTGCGCAAGAACCGGTTGGCCCGGATGTGAAAATGCCATTCGTCCCCGGTCATCACCCAATAAGCTTCGTATACGGTGCAAAACGGGGTGGTGTGGTCTGCCTGGGCCTTGGCAAAGGCAGAGAAATCGTGTTCCCCCACCAAAATGGAGGCCGCTTCCTGCATGCCTTCTGCGTCCAGCGAGCGCTCAACGGACCAGGCGGTATCCCGGTTGAAGGGGTCTTTGGTGCGGGCAAGGCGGTAGACGTAGCTGCGCGAGGTGCACGAAAAACGGGCATGAGCGTCGGGGTGAACGGCGTCTATGCGATGAACAGCAATGCCCGGAGGAAGCATGCGGTTGAGTTTGTAACAAGCCTGTTCTATGTCTTCAAGGGGCCCGGACAGGTCAAAGTGGGCCACATAATTTTGACCGTGTACCCCGGCATCGGTTCGACCGGCACCCACCGGCAATTCATCGGCACCCAAAACCCGTTGGAGGGCGTTTCCCAGTACCCCTTGCACCGTGGCCTGCTCCGGCTGAACCTGCCAACCTGCAAAAGCGGCGCCGTGAAACGAGAGGGTTGCGAAGTACCTTTGGGTTGCCATGGAGACTGCAAAAGTACAACACCTTCGGGTGGCCTTGATTTCCGACACCCACGGGCACTGGGACGATGCCTTGGCCCGCGCCGTGGACGGAGCAGACGAACTTTGGCATGCCGGAGACTTGGGACCCATGACGGATCACCTGGAAGCGTGGGAAGCAGCGAAACCCGGTCGAAAAGTACGGGCCATCACCGGAAACATCGACGGCTATCCATTGACGCGTAGCTATCCGGCCGAACTCGATTTTACTACCGCCGGAGTGCGGGTTTGGATGATTCACATTGGCGGTTACCCTGGACGTTTTTCCCCGGGAGTACGAGCAGCATGGCCCAACAAGTTGGCTTCCGGCCCCGTTAACCTGTTTGTTTGTGGACATTCGCACATTTTGCGGGTCGCCCGAGACCCTTTCTCCCAAGCGCTGTGCCTAAATCCCGGAGCCGCCGGCATTCATGGATTCCACCACATCCGCACTCTCTTGCGGTTTGAGTTGTCCGACGGTACCGTAAAAAACATGGAAGCCGTGGAGCTTGGACTTCGAGGTAAAACGGCCTTGGACCCTACCCTAGCCGATCCTTATTGAGGCAGATGGCGGGGGCTTCAGGCGGACATCGGAAAACCATTTACCGAATGCGGTCCGCGGACTTGATGAGATTTTCATCGCGCTGTATGGCCCGATTGGCCAGCGCCGCAAACACCACGGCTGCCAAGGGCGCCATGGTAATCCAAACGCTTTGGGTCATCACCGAGGTATCTCCGCTCTGAAGTGCCGGGTATACATAAACCCCCTCCAGGGCAAAAGCGACCAACATGGCCAGTCGGTTGACCACAAACTGACGCTTGCGGTGTTTGTAATACGAAATATTCGCCAAAAACAACCCGACGCCCAGTCCGCCTAGTACCGTCTCAACGGTGTTTGGATCGCCTAAGCCGACAGTAAAAAAAAGCAAGGCACCCAGTGCCATGTACGCTGTTTGGATTCGTTGCCACATGGTGCAAAACTGCAAAAAAAAACGCTAAGGGGGTGGATTTTGTCAGATTTGTTGTACTATTGCCGCGCAAAACCGCCTAAGCGCGGTGGGCCTCAGGCCCTTGTGTTTCTCCTTAATTCTATTTATGCTTCCTGATCTGCAAGGCATGAAATTGCCAGAGCTGAAACAGCTCGGCGAAAACTTGGGTATTCCCAAAGCCAAATACCTCAGCAAACCGCAACTCGTCGCCGCCATCTCGGAACTCGGCGGTGGTTCTTCCGCGGGTGCCCCCTCCAAAAATTCCACTGCGCCTGACTCGGACCGGCCTTCGCGTTCAACGACGAATGCAACTGCTGCGACAGGCGCACCTGAAGCGGCCACCAAAGGCAAACGCGGTCGGCCCAGCAAATCTGTGGAAATACCCGTCGCGCCTTCAGAAGGATTGTTCGAAGTCCCAACCGGGACCACAAGACCTGTGGCTAACGAAGGGGGAAACCCAACCGGCCCCGCGGAAGCAGAAGCAACTCGCCCGGAACGCCCCAACCGCTGGGAGCGTACACCGCGTGAAGACCGCGGCCCCCGCGAAGATCGTCCTGCAAGAAACGACCGTGGCCCACGTGAAGACCGCGGCCCACGCGAAGACCGTGGCCCACGTGAAGAC
>JBILEM010000170.1:0-3803 GCA_044352085.1 Schleiferiaceae bacterium | reverse complement strand
AGGAAGGAATTTTTCGGGCGACCATCGTGTGCGAGCAAGAAGGCCTGGAATGGCGGTTTGACGCTCGTCCCTCCGACGCCATTGCCATGGCCTTGCGCCAAGGAAGTCCCCTGTTCGCCACCCAAGAGGTCATCCGATCTGCTGGGGAAATGCTGGACCCCCACGCCCCCACAGAGGTTGCTCCCACGCTCAGTACCACAGAATCCCGAAGCCCCCATGGACTGCTCACCCGCGAGTCCCTGGAAGCCGCTTTGGAAGAAGCCCTGGCCAACGAAGACTACGAGACCGCAGCTGCGCTTCGGGACGAGTTGCAGCGTCGTGGCCGGTAATCCAATCCCGCGAAACCCCAATTTCCACGCAAAACGCCTAACTTCCCCCCATGGATTGGTTCACTACCCTACGCGCCCTTGGCTCCCTTGTTGTGCTCATCGGCATATTGGCTCTTTTTAGCGACAACCGGAAGCGCATTCCGTGGTTGCTCGTGGCCAAAGGACTGGTGATCCAATTCGTTTTTGCCTTCCTGATTTTGCGCGTAAAATCGATTGAGTCCGGATTTCAAGCCATTGGCCAGGTCTTTGTCAATATTCTGGGCTACACCCGCGAGGGAAGTCTGTTCCTGTTTGGCTCTCTGATATCCAACACCGACTCCTTCGGGTACATCTTCGCCTTTCAAGTACTGCCTACCGTCATCTTTTTCAGCGCCTTCACCAGTTTGATGTACTACTGGGGCATCTTGCAAAAAGTGGTTTGGGTTTTCGCTTATATCATGAGGTGGACCCTCAAGGTATCGGGCGCGGAGAGTTTGGCCGCAGCGGGCAACATTTTCTTGGGACAAACCGAAGCACCCCTCTTGGTGAAGCCCTACATTGGAAAGATGACGAAAAGCGAATTGCTCAGCCTTATGACCGGAGGCATGGCGACCATCGCCGGTGGCGTACTGGCTGCTTACATCGGTTATTTGGGTGGTGACAGCGAAGCCTCTCGCCTCTTTTTTGCCAAACACCTGCTGGCCGCTTCGGTCATGAGTGCACCCGCCGCCATTGTGGCCGCAAAGATTTTGGTGCCGGAGACGGAAACGTTTAACCAAGAAATGCACATCAGCCGCGAATCCAACGGAGACCACTGGTTGGACGCCCTCAGCCGCGGCACGTCCGACGGACTCAAACTGGCCGTCAATGTGGGCGCCATGTTGCTGGTATTCACTGCCTTCATTTACCTGGTCAACTCCATCCTGGCCGACGGAATTGGAGCCTACACCGGTTTGAACGCCTGGATGGCCGATTTTTCCGGGGGTCGTTACCCCTCCTTCAACCTGCAAGCCATTCTGGGCTTAAGCCTCGCACCCTTGACGTGGCTGATGGGCGTGAATTGGTCCGACGCTGCTTTGGTAGGCCAACTCCTGGGCGAAAAAACCATCCTGAACGAATTTTACGCCTACGTCACCTTGGGCAACCTGATTGAAACCGGTGCATTGACCAACGTCAAAAGCCAGGTCATGGCCACCTACATTTTGTGCGGATTTGCCAACTTTGCCAGCATCGGCATTCAAATTGGCGGCATTGGAACCTTGGCTCCTCACCGACGGGCGGACCTTAGCCGTTTGGGCGTGAAGGCACTCGTTGGCGGAACCGTTGCTTCCCTTTTCACGGCAGTACTCGTCGGACTCTTTTACTAAATTCGGAACATGCAGCAGTACCACGACCTCCTGCGCCGCGTGCTGAACGAGGGCGTTCGCAAAGAAGACCGCACCGGAACCGGCACCCTGAGCGTTTTTGGCCACCAAATGCGGTTTGACCTGGCCCAAGGATTCCCCTTGCTCACCACCAAAAAGGTCCACTTCAAAAGCATTGTCCACGAATTGCTTTGGTTCATCGCGGGAGAAACCAACATCCGGTACCTGGCCCAAAACTCCGTACGCATTTGGGACGACTGGCCCTTTGCCGCGTTCAAAAAATCCTCGGACTACGACGGGTGCAGCATGAAAGAATTTGCCCAGCGCGTTGCCCAGGACCCCTCCTTTGCGGCGCAATGGGGCGAGTTGGGCCCCGTGTACGGCTTTCAGTGGCGTTCGTGGCCCGGACCCAACGGGGAAGCTGTGGACCAATTGAAAACCGTCCTCCACCAGATCCAGCATCAGCCCGACTCCCGCCGGATGATCGTCTCCGCGTGGAACCCTGGCTACATCGACCAAATGGCCCTGCCTCCCTGCCATGCCTTCTTCCAGTTTTACGTCGCCAACGGAAAGTTGTCTTGCCAGCTGTACCAGCGGAGTGCCGATATTTTCTTGGGCGTCCCCTTCAACATCGCCTCCTACGCCTTGTTGGTGCATCTGATGGCCCAAGCCACCGGCCTGCAAGTAGGGGAATTTGTGCACACCCTGGGCGATGCGCACATCTACCTCAACCACCTGGACCAAGTCAACATCCAACTCGGCCGAGACTTCCGCACGCTCCCCACCTTGCACCTCCAACCGGACGTCCAAGACCTCTTTGCCTTTTGCTACGAAGACATCGAATTGCGCGGCTACGACCCCCATCCCGCCATCGCTGCCGACGTCGCGGTCTAACTCCTTTCCATGGCCGTACTCCCCACCCTTCCCCGCATCACCCTGGTCGTTGCCCACGACCGCAACCTCCTCATTGGCGGGAACAACACCTTACTCTGGCACTTGCCAGACGACCTCCAACACTTCAAAGCCCTGACCACCGGAGGCGCCATTGCCATGGGTCGACTCACCTTTGACAGCATCGGACGTCCCCTGCCCAAACGCCTGAACCTGGTCGTTTCCCGGAACACGGACCTCGTTCTTCCCGGAGCCCACGTCTTCACCAGCCTCCCCACTGCCCTTCAATTTGCGCAACAGGAAGGCCACGATGAGGTCTTTGTGGTAGGCGGCGGCACCCTCTACGCCGAAGCCCTCCCCCTGGCCGACCGGCTGGAAATCACCGAGATAGACGCCGCGTACACCGGAGACACCTGGTTCCCGGAATACCGGCATGATTCCCACTGGCAGCTCACCCAAGAGACCCACCACCCGGCGGACGACGCCCACGCCCACGCCTTTGTGTTCCGGTCCTACACCCGCCGGGCGTAAACGAAAAGGTGAAGCATAAAAAAAGGCGCCGAAGCGCCTTTTTTCTTTTTAACTCCTACGAGAAATTCAGGAGGCTTTTTGCAGCACCGCCAGCTTTTCCTCGGCGTACCTCCGCGTCACGTGGACCGCACCGGGCAAGTCAAACATGGCATCGGTCAACAAGGTTTCGCAAATCGATCGCAATCCTCGCGCGCCCAACCGGAACTCCGTGGCTTTTTCCACCAAGAATTCGATGGCCTCTTCGTCGATGGTAAACTCGATCTGGTCCAAAGCAAACAGTTCCTTGTACTGTTTCAGCAAAGCGTTCTTGGGCTCCGTCAAAATTCGGCGCAAGGCGCTGGCATCCAAGGGCTCCAAATAGGTCAGTACCGGCATGCGGCCAATTAACTCGGGAATCAATCCGAAGCTCTTTAGGTCTTGGGGCGTCAGGTGCGGCAAAAAGGACGCCGCCTCTACCTGCTCCGCGCGCTGCAAAGTTCCGCTAAAACCGACCACTTGGGCATTCAACCGACGGGCAATGTGGCGCTCAATGCCGTCAAAGGCACCTCCCGCAATGAACAAAATATTGCGGGTGTCTACCTCCACAAATTTTTGGTCGGGGTGTTTGCGTCCGCCTTGCGGGGGTACGTTGACCTTGGTTCCTTCCAGCAATTTCAACAAAGCCTGTTGCACGCCCTCCCCGGAAACGTCGCGGGTGATGGAAGGATTG
>JBILEM010000169.1:0-3809 GCA_044352085.1 Schleiferiaceae bacterium | reverse complement strand
AAACCAATCGGATTTCCAAGCCCAGGCCCGCCAAATGGAGGGCGAGTACGGCCGCGCCATGCAAACCGGCGATTTGGCCACGGCCGAAGCCCTTACCCAACGGTTTTCGACGATGTACGAAGGCAACGAGGCCTACTTAACCCGTTTTGCGGGCAACAATGGGGTTTTGGGCGCTTTTGTGGCCAACCGATACCTGTACCAAGCGGACTTGGCGTCGCTGAAAAAAGTTATGGACGGAATTGACCCCAGCCACATGGAAGCCGATGAGGCCGTCAAATTAAAAGAGCGCATTGCAAAATTGGAGACGGTTGAAATTGGTAAGAAATTGCCCGCTTTGAGCCAAGCAACTCCCTCCGGTGATCCCCTTTCTATTTCCGACGTAAAAGGCCAGGTGGTATTGGTGGATTTTTGGGCTTCTTGGTGCCGTCCGTGCCGGGCTCAAAACCCTGACTTGGTTGCACTTCACAAGGAATTTAGCAGCCGCGGATTTGAAATTGTGGGCGTCAGTTTTGACGACAACAAAGAAGCCTGGACCGAGGCCATTGCCAAGGATGGCTTGACCTGGCCTCAAATGAGTGATTTGGGCGGTTGGAACAATGCAGCAGCAGATTTGTACAGCATCCGTGCCATTCCCCAAAACATCGTTATTGACAGCAAGGGAGTTATTGTGCTGCGCAATGCAAGCATTGCGGAGATCCGCGAGTACTTGGCTAAAAAGCTGCGTTAAGCCCTTCCCGTTCTCCGTTTTCGGAGAATGGCTTCAATTCCCAAAGGAAGAGCCGCCAATAGGAAAGCTCCCCACAAGTCCCGCCACTGGCGGGACTTTTTTTGTTCCGACATCTGAGGAACAAAACGCGGGTCGGCTACCATCTTTTTTGCAAGTGCTTCGGATTCCGTAATCCAGGTCCATGCTCCCTTGGTTCTCTGTGCCAAGGCTCGTATTTCTTTGAAATCTCCCGGTTTTGCCGTCTCGATAGGCAAGGATTCGACCAAAAACTCCCCCGAAGTTTCTTGGGTAGTGCCTCCATAGCTCCCTCGGGCACGGTACCTTACAATACCGGGTTGGAACGCAGGCAAAACGGCTTCCAATTGCCCGTCCTGTGGCGTAAAATAGACGCTTTTCGCTGCCACTCCCTGTGTGAGTTCCATTCTCACTTCGGGGTACTTGGACGCGAGGGATGCCATCCAGCCGGGCCAGGCTGCCACTGCCTGGAAAGGCGTTTTGGACCAAACCCGATCGGGAAAGCGAATGGAAAAAGAGGGGTCTTGTTTGGAAGACCAAAGCCGATCCACAAGGGCTCCCGGAACGGAAGCGCTGGCGCTATCTACCCTTCTGCTGGCCGCTGCATATCCCATCTCGGACACCTCCCAACGAAGGGGGGCAGACGACCAATCCGTGGTTTTGGATTTAGATGATTCGTACCAATTTTGCCCTGCACCCGCCCATGTCGAAACCGATTCTCCTGGCCAAATGGGCCATTCGGACGAAGGCACTGCGGCATCCGCACTGGGAAGTCGCACCAAGGCCCCTTTGAAACGCTCCTCTCCCACCACGGTCTGCCCCCCGGTTACGAGCCAAATATCTGCTTGAAAATCTTGGGAGGTGGGGGCTTCGTTTTGGTAATAGACCCGAGCATTTCTGCGGCTCGTCAATTGCGTTACGAAATAAGCGACGTCGGGGTGCATTTTTTTGCCCAGTACCACCAAAGTAGGCGGGTCTTCCATTACGCGAACGCGTTTCTTTTCATCGGCTCCGATGATTGTTAAAAACCTTACCCCGGTTGTTTTTGGGCGCCACGAAAAGCCAATCGCTTCGGATTGTTCTCCCTTTGCGGCAGGCAAAACGCCCTGTGCAATCCGCTCGCTTCCCCACTGCAGGGACCAATTCTTCGGGGCCGAAGATGTGCCTCGGTGCCGAAGAACAGCGGTACCTTGGTAATTTTCGCCTTTTAAAACTTCCTCCGGAAAACGTAGGGACACACACTCCCATCCATTTTTTGGAAGGGAATCCGAAGGGACTACAGCAAATGTGGGCGGGTTTCCCAAGCGAGCCAGCGCCGCAGAGAGCGAAATTCCCTGGTTGATGACGCCGTCGCTTTGCAACCATACGGCGGAAGCCGGTCTCCCAGCCATGCGCCTAACCGCACGCTCCAAAGCGAGATCTATGGACGTCGTGGTGTCGTTGCCAAAAGGGACATAAACGGTATCCCATTCCTCTCCTAAAGCAGAAGGAAGCGGGGTTTGGTGCGGACGAAAGGACGCGCTTTGGTCCAACAGAACCACGGCCAACGGCTTGGTCTTTACGGATTCGACCCGGTTGCATGTGGGATTCAGGGCCAACAAAAAGATACCGGTTACCCACAAAAACCGCAAAGACATGAGCCCGGCCCGCCAAGGTCCGCGAAGACGATGGAAATAGGTGGCAAACGCAATAAAGGCCGCCACAAGGAAGGCCATGGCGAAGGATACAACCATCAGGTTAACAGGCCTCCATCCACGTGCAGTACTTGACCACTGATGTAGCTGCTCATGTTGCTTGCCAAGAAGACACACGCATTGGCTACATCCTCCGGCTGCCCACCGCGCTTGAGCGGAATGGCATCTCTCCAGCTTTGTACCGTGGCCTCGTCGAGCACGGCGGTCATTTCGGTCTCAATAAATCCAGGAGCAATGGCATTGCACCGAATGTTGCGCGAACCCAGTTCCAACGCAATGGACTTGGTGAATCCGATAATGCCGGCTTTGGACGCGGCATAATTGGATTGGCCCGCATTGCCCTTTACGCCCACAATGGATGCCATATTGATGATGCTGCCGCTCCGTTGCTTGAGCATCACGCGTTGCACACTCTTGGTGATGTTGAATACCGAATTCAAATTGACCTGAATGACGCGGTTAAAATCGTCTTCGGTCATGCGCATGAGCAAATTGTCCTTGGTAATGCCCGCGTTGTTTACCACGGCATCGATGCGGCCAAAAGCTTCCATAACGTCGGTAATCAATTGTTCGGCCTGGGCAGAACTCGATGCATCGGAACGGAATCCTTTTGCCCGGACGCCAAAGGCCTCCAGCTCCTTCTCCAGAGCTTGTCCGGCCTCAATGGAAGACAAATAGGTGAAGGCTACATCGGCCCCGTGTTGGGCAAACGCCAAGGCAATGCCTCGTCCAATTCCTTTGGAGGCTCCAGTCACCAAAGCCACTTTTCCTTGCAACAATTTCATTATTTTCCGGTATTAAGAGATTCGTTTTTCAAGGCGTAAAGATACACCACAGCCCGGGAGAGCAAGAGGCCCAATGAAGCAAGCGTGGCTCCCAAAGCGAGGCCTCCTACCACGTCAATCCACCAATGCATATGCAACGCCATGCGGCTGCAACCCACACCAATTGCCCAAAAAAGCATCCCAAACCCAACGGCCATGCGCGGATGGGTCCACGCCCAATAAAAGGCAAGGGCCGATGCTGCCGCGGTGTGACCGGAAGGAAAGGAAAACCAATGCGCCGGTTCAATTCCAGGTAGAGCAGGCAATTGGTGCTGAAGGACTTCCCAGGGCCGGGGAAAGCGGGCAAACCAAAGGCGCTTGATGACTCCCGGCAACAAGGAACCGGTTGCAACGGTGGAGATCCACCCTGTCCACCAGGCCAGGGAGCGCTTCTGAGAAAAGGCAAGGGCGGTTAGCACGGCTACCCCCCATCCTTCTGCGGAGGCACTGAGAACCTTCCAGACCCACAAGGGAACCTGATTCCAGTAGGGAAGCGTCCAGCGGTGCCATTCCAGGCGAGAGCCCATAAGGAGACTTGCGGCCCCCAAG
>JBILEM010000168.1:0-3819 GCA_044352085.1 Schleiferiaceae bacterium | reverse complement strand
GCATCACAAAGAAGTCCGGATTGGTCCGCTCGGCCAGGCGTTCCATGCCGCGGTCCGTGAGCTGAACCTGGTTGTTTTTCTCCTCAATGGTGAAGTAGAGTTCTTGGTCGACCACCTTCATTTCCCGGCCGTGGTCTTGCATGTAAAAGTTCTCGGTCTTCTGCAGCAAGGTCTTGTTCCCGTCTTCGCTGAGGAACTTGATCAGGGCCTTGTTTTTGGGAAGGCCGCGGTGGGCGCGGAGCAACTGGAAGCCCGCGTCCTTGGTGTCGCCCGCTGCCAGCAGTTGCTTGGCTTGGTTCAAGGCGTCTTGGGCAATGGCTTTCTGCGCATTGAACAAGTCGACCACGTGGGGCTTCAATTCGTTGAACTCGTGGCGGTCTCCATTGGGCGTCGGGCCAGAAATAATCAAAGGCGTCCGGGCGTCGTCGATCAATACGGAGTCGACTTCGTCTACAATGGCGAAGTTGTGGCCGCGCTGCACCAATTCCTCGGGGAAGCGGGCCATGTTGTCCCGCAGGTAGTCGAATCCGAACTCGTTGTTGGTACCAAAGGTGATGTCTGCGGCGTAGGCCTTGCGGCGGGCGTCGGAGTTGGGTTGGTGTTTGTCGATGCAGTCTACCGTGAGGCCGTGGAACTGGTAGAGCGGGCCCATCCATTCGGCGTCTCGCTTGGCGAGGTAGTCGTTCACGGTTACCAAGTGCACGCCAAAGCCGGTGAGGGCGTTGAGATAAACGGGCAAGGTGGCCACCAGGGTCTTGCCTTCTCCCGTGGCCATTTCCGCAATACGGCCCAAATGGAGGACGGAACCGCCGATCAATTGTACGTTGTAGTGCACCATGTTCCATTCGACGGTGCTGCCGGCGGCGGTCCAGGTGTTGTTCCAAATGGCCGAGTCGCCCTCGATGCGCAACGCGTCCATCCGCTGGGCCAATTCCCGGTCCATGTCTGTGGCGGTTACCCGGAAATTGCCTGCGCTGAGCCGGCGTGCCGTTTCCCGGATCACCGAAAAAGCTTCGGGAAGGATTTCTGCAAGTTCGGCTTCGGCCTTTTCGTAGGCTTTTTTGTCGAGGGCGTCTACTTCTAGAAAAAGGGAGTTCTTGGCGTCCGCGTCCTTTTCTTGTTCCGCCTGGGCGCGCAATTGCGCGATTTGGTTGCGCTCGTCTTTTTGAGCCGCAATCAAACGCGCCCGAAACTCGGCCGTTTTGGCACGCAAACCGTCGTTGTCCAAGGCCTGAATGCTTGGTTCAACGGCGAGAATGCGGTCTATATAAGGTTGGATCTCCTTGAGGTCGCGGTCGGACTTGTTCCCAAGGAACAACGAGAGTATTTTTTGAATCATGGCAGGGCAAAAGTACAAAGCCCGTGCCACCTAAGCGTTTAGTTCAATATTCTTCTTCGTTCCAGAGAAAATCTTCGTCGGACGGGTAGTCGGGCCAAATTTCTTCAATGGACTCGTAGATTTCGCCTTCCTCCTCCTCGATGGCTTGGAGGTTTTCTACGACTTCCAAGGGTGCGCCGGTGCGGATGGCGTAATCAATCAATTCATCTTTGGTGGCGGGCCAAGGGGCGTCGCTCAGGTAGGATGCCAATTCTAATGTCCAGTACATGGCCGTTTTTTTAGGGTTGGGTCTATGCGGCAAAAGTAAAAATTCCCGCGGTGTATGCAAGCGGCTTTTTTAGGGAATCCAAGGAGTCTCTTGGGCACCCAATTGGTTTGAAGACCAACGGCTTAGAACAAAAAGCCAATCGCTCAATCGGTTGAGATAGTGCAAAATTTCCCGGGGAATTTGGAGGGCCGACGGATCCTCTTTCAGCTGCTCTGCCGCTTCTACGCAAAAACGCTCCGCCCGGCGGCAAACGGTACGGGCAATGTGGACTTGGCTCACCCAGGCGTGACCTCCTGGCAGGACAAAATGGCGCATGGGTTCCAAGTCGGCGTCCAGGGTGTCCATGGACTGCTCCAAAAGGGGGATGCGCTCCACCGGCAAGGCTGGAAGTTTTTCTACAAAATCGGGGCGGTCGTTGGCCAAATGGCTGCCCAGAGCAAACAGGTCGGACTGTATTTGATGCAAAAGGGCCAGCTGGGACTGAATTTCTGGAGGACACGTATCCCGGAGCAATCCGATGTGGGAATTGAGTTCGTCGGTCGTACCGTACGCATGCAGCCGCACGTCGGTTTTGGATATGCGCTTTCCGCTGTACAAGGAAGTGGTTCCTTCGTCGCCGGTTTTGGTGTAGATCTTCATGGGCGTTTTCCGGATGGAGGAAGGAGTGCAGGCATCAATACGCGCGCTGATTTTTGCCCTCCATATAATGTACAAACGCGCGATTGGCCACTTGGGTTCCGCCCGGGGTGGGATAATTTCCGGTAAAGTACCAGTCTCCGGGATGGTTGGGGATGGCTTGGTGCAGCCCTTCGATGGATTGGTAATGGATAAAGACGGGGGATTTAAGACCTTGCGGAGTGAGCAGTTGCGCAATTTTGGCGTTCAATTGGTCCGTTGTCCATGTTTTGTAGAGGGGCAAAACCGCATTGATTTGCTCTTCTTTCGGCAGGGTCAGCTGGTGCAAGGCGTCGCGGTAGGCCCCTTCAACAACGGTTTCATACGTTCCGTGGGCGCGGTGCAGGGCGATGGCTGCTTGGAAGGCAATAAAGTCGCCCATTTTGGCCATGTCGATGCCATAGCAATCGGGGAATCGGATTTGGGGAGCGCTGGAAACGATGTGGATGGTCTTGGGATTCAGGCGGTCCAGCATCTTGAGGATGCTCTGGCGGAGGGTGGTGCCGCGCACAATCGAATCGTCCAAAACCACCAGGTTGTCGGTGGGTTTAACTACTTGGTACGTGGAGTCGTACACGTGGGCCACCAGGTCGTCGCGGGAGGTGTCTTCGGTAATAAAGGTGCGCAACTTGGCGTCTTTCCAGGCAATTTTCTCCACGCGCGGACGCTTGCTGAATAATTCCCCCAAGGCCTCTGGGTCTTGCATGCGTTCCGGGTTTGCACGCAATTCTTGGGTGGCTTGTTCCCGGATGGCGTCCTCGACTCCCTTCACCAGGCCGTAAAAGGCGACCTCGGCGGTGTTGGGAATAAAGGTGAAAACGGTGTTGTCTACATCGTGGCCGACCGCTTCCAACAAGGGCGCTGCCAACTGCTTGCCCAAGGAAATCCGTTCTTGGTAGATTTCGGCGTCGTTTCCGCGGGAGAAATAAATGCGTTCAAAGGAGCAATTGCTGCGCGGACCGGGGGTTTGCACCTGTTCAATGGAAACCTCGGCATTGGCCTTTACCCAGAAGGCATGGCCCGCAGGCAATTCGTGTACCGATTCAAAGGGGACCCCAAAAGCGGTTTGGATGACCGGGCGCTCGGAGGCAACCACGGCAATTTCGTCGTCGTAATAATAGTAGGCCGGCCGGATGCCGTGGGGGTCCCGCAGTACAAATGAGTCCCCTTGGCCAATCATGCCGACCATGGCGTAGCCGCCGTCCCAGCGCTTGGAGGCCTTGCGCAGGATGTTGGGGATGTCCAGGTGGTCGGCTTGGTACTGGGCGCGTTCCGGCTTGGAAAGTCCGAGGTCTTTGGCTTTTTCGTAGAGATTGGCGTTCTCTTTGTCCAAGAAATGGCCAATTTTCTCCAAAATGGTGACGGTGTCTGCCTTTTCTTTGGGGCTCTGGCCCAGGCCGACGAGCTTGTCAAAGAGCTCGTCCACGTTGGTCATGTTGAAGTTGCCTGCCAGTATCAGGTTGCGGCTCTTGTAATTGCTTTGGCGCAAGAAGGGGTGACACGCCTCAATCGCGTTTTTTCCGTAAGTGCCGTAGCG
>JBILEM010000167.1:0-3835 GCA_044352085.1 Schleiferiaceae bacterium | reverse complement strand
GCCCCAGAGAGGCCACTTTTTCGTAGGTTTTCCGCCCCATAAACACCGTGTCGACCAGGGACTTGAATGCATGGTAGCCGTAGTCTTCCCCTTCGGCATGGGCCAGGTCCAAGAAGGACAAATCTCCGGAATGGGGGGCTATGAAGCCGTCTAAGCTACAGGCAATGAAGGAGGAGAGGAGCCGCACAACTAGCCACCGTGGGTGACTATGAACTTCCGAAGAAATTCGATTTCCTGCTCCAAGTGTTCAATCATTTTTTGGGTGGCCGCTTGTTGATCAGATGCTATTTGATTAAAAATCATGCTAGAAGCTGCATTCCCTCCTTGTTGATTCATGTTGGTTTGCACCATGGTCGAAGATTCACCAATCAAGGTGATGAGATCCACCTCCAGGATTTTGGCCAACTCCCTTAAACGTCCCAAAGTGGTGCCGTCCGGGTTTTTTTCCAGATTCGAATAGGTCTGCTGCGTCACCCCCAATTTCAAGGCAATGTATTCTTGGCTGAAGCCACGCGCTTGGCGTGCGGCCCGAATAATGTCTGAAGGAGTGATCGTCATTACAAATTATATTTGTTTTTACAAATATACGCTATCTCGCGATGCAATGGTGCATTTGTTTTTCGTAAGTGCCTTCAGGGGTTAAAATAGTTCCCGTTCAAAATCTCGTTTTCGGATGGAAGCGCCGTACCTTTCTTAGAAGTCCAAGGACATTGATAGAACCCCTCAATGCCCGATTGAGTTGCTCAATGCCCCAAAAAGAACGAGGGGGGATACCTTTACAAGATCCAAGTTTAACTCCAATCTAACTCTTATGAAACATACCCTGACCGCATTGGGTGTCCTGGTGGCTCTGACCGCCTACGGCCAAAAAGGAAAGCCGGCGAAGGCTGCGGCACCCGCGAAGCCCGCGGCTGCTACAGAGTGCCCGGTGGCCCAACCCACCGCGGCGACTGCCGGTTCCAGCAAAATGACGGCTCCCAACGGAACCACCAACAAAGACTGGTGGCCCAATCAATTGGACCTGACCGTTCTGCGTCAAAATTCGGCCCTGTCCAATCCGATGGGTGCACAGTTTGACTACGCCAAGTCGTTCCAAAGCGTGGACTACCAAGCGCTGAAGAACGACATCCGCGCCGTGTTGACCAGCAACCAAGACTGGTGGCCGGCCGATTTTGGCAACTACGGACCCTTGTTCATCCGCATGGCGTGGCACAGTGCGGGAACCTACCGCACCGGCGACGGTCGGGGAGGTGCAACCGCCGGTCAGCAACGCTTTGCGCCTTTGAACAGCTGGCCAGACAACGGCAACTTGGACAAAGCCCGCCGTTTGCTGTGGCCCATCAAACAGAAGTACGGCAACCAGATTTCCTGGGCCGACTTGATGGTCTTGGCGGGTAACGTCGCCTTGGAATCCATGGGTTTCAAAACCTACGGATTTGCTGGAGGTCGTGCCGACGTGTGGGAACCCGAGACCGACGTCTACTGGGGCAAGGAATCCAAGTGGCTGGAGGACAAGCGTTATTCCGACGGCCGAAAGCTGGAGGATCCCTTGGCAGCGGTTCAGATGGGCTTGATCTACGTGAACCCCGAAGGACCCAACGGCAATCCCGACCCCATTTTGGCCGCTAAAGACATCCGCGAAACGTTTGGCCGCATGGGCATGAACGACGAAGAGACCGTCGCCTTGATTGCGGGTGGACACACGCTGGGCAAGACCCACGGCGCAGGCCCTGCGTCGCATGTTGGCCCCGAACCCGAAGCTGCTCCCATGGAGGCCCAGGGCTTTGGCTGGCTGAGTAGCTACAAGTCGGGCAAGGGCAAGGACGCCATTACCTCCGGTTTGGAAGTGACGTGGACGTCCACCCCGACGCAGTGGAACAACCAGTATTTCATGTTGTTGTTTGCCCACGAGTGGGAGTTGACCAAGAGCCCCGCGGGCGCCCACCAGTGGGTGGCCAAGGACGGCGACGCCATCATCCCCGACGCTTTTGATCCCAACGTGAAGCACAAGCCCACCATGTTGACTACGGATTTGTCGCTGCGTTTTGACCCCGCGTACGAGAAGATTTCGCGCAAATTCATGGAGGATTCCAAGGCATTCGACGAGGCATTTGCCCGCGCGTGGTTCAAGCTGACGCACCGCGACATGGGTCCAAAATCCTTGTACTTGGGTCCAGAAGCTCCCAAGGAAGACCTGATCTGGCAAGACCCCATTCCGGCCGTGAACCATCCTTTGGTGGACGCTGCGGACATCGCGTCCTTGAAAAAGACCATTCTGGCTTCTGGCTTGACTAACAGCGAGTTGGTGGCTACGGCCTGGGCCTCTGCCTCCACGTTCCGCGGTTCCGACCGCCGCGGCGGTGCCAACGGAGCCCGCATCCAACTGGAGCCCATGCGCACCTGGGCAGCCAACAACCCTGCGCAATTGGAGAAGGTTCTGGCCGTCTACGGCAAGATCCAAAAGGATTTCCAAGCCAAGTCCGGTGCCAAGAAAATCTCCTTGGCTGACCTGATTGTGTTGGGCGGTACGGCCGCGGTTGAAAAGGCCGCAGCGGACGCCGGCACGCCGGTTTCCGTGCCCTTCACTCCCGGCCGGATGGACGCCTTGGCGTCGCAAACGGATGCCAAGAGCATAGCCGTGTTGGAGCCCCAAGCCGACGGTTTCCGCAACTACGCGCCCAAGGCCTACACGGTCCCCACCGAGGTCCTGTTGGTTGATAAGGCCCAGTTGCTCACCCTGACCGCGCCCGAAATGACGGTATTGGTAGGCGGCATGCGCGCTTTGAATGCCAACTACGACGGTTCCAAGCACGGGGTATTCACCAGCCGTCCCGGTGTGTTGACCAACGATTTCTTTGTAAACCTGTTGGACATGAGCACCGAATGGAAGGCCGCCGACGCCAGCCAGGAAGTGTTTGAAGGCCGCGACCGCAAGACCGGTTCCGTGAAGTGGACCGCCACCCGTGCGGACCTCATCTTCGGCTCAAACTCCGAATTGCGCGCCCTGGCCGAGGTCTATGCCTCGAACGACGCCAAGCAGAAGTTCGCCAACGACTTTGCTGCTGCATGGGCAAAGGTGATGAACCTGGACCGCTTCGACGTCAAGCGTTAAGCGTTTCTCGGAAGCGTACGTGTTTTGAACAGCCCGCCCCGGCCAAAGCCGGGGCGGGTTTTTTATGGGACGAAGTGCAGAGGGATGTGCGGGAAATCGGAGGCTCCAAAAGTTCACTTTCTCCTTCGGTCACCGCTTCCCCCGGCCCCCGGGTTTTCCTCCCGGCCTTCCGCCGGGCTTCGCTCCGGGCCTTACGGATTTAGACGGCTGGGGCCAGCCACCCGTCGATTTACCTCCTCCAAACGAGGCGGACTTTGGGCGAGCGCCCGATGCGGCCTTCCCGCCCGCTGCGGATTTCCCGCCTGTCGTTGGTTTTCCGCCTGGGGAGGGCTTGGGCCTGCTGGGTTGCGCGCCGCCGGACTTCTTCGGCGCCGCGGGAGCTTCGGACGAGTCGTGGGCCACGGCCGCATAGAGGGCCTCCACTTCCTCGGTGGTCAGGTCGCGCCATTCGCCGACGGGCAGTTTTCCCAGGGAGATGCCCATGATCCGGACGCGTTCCAGTTTCTTGACTTCGTAGCCCACAAACTCCGCCATGCGTCGGATTTGTCGGTTCAAGCCCTGTACAAGGGTTACGCGAAAGACCGTGGGGGTTTCTTGGACGATTTTGCACTTTTTGGTGGTGGTTCCCAGCATGGGTACGCCGCCGGCCATGGTCCGAATGGCTTGCTCTGTCAGCGGCTTGTTGACCGTGACGACGTATTCCTTTTCGTGCTTGTTCCCGGC
>JBILEM010000166.1:0-3865 GCA_044352085.1 Schleiferiaceae bacterium | reverse complement strand
AGAAGACACTTTGGAACCGCCAACCACGGCCGTAACCGGCTTTTGGCCTCCGTTCAGCACCTTGTCCACGTTTTCGATTTCGCGGGCCATCACGTATCCAAAGCAGCATTTTTTAGGGAAAAACTGCGCTATCACCGCGGTGCTCGCATGGGCCCGGTGGGCCGTTCCAAAGGCATCGTTTACGTACAGATCTCCGTGAACTGCAAGGGCTTGTGCAAATGCGGCATCTCCCGCTTCTTCTTCGGGATGAAAACGCAAATTCTCCAAGAGAATCAGGGTATTTGGCTTGCAAACGGCCGTCAGTACAGACGCTTCCGGTCCTACACAATTGGGTGCAAAAACCACAGAAATCTGCAATTTCTCCTCAATGTAAGGGATCAAATGCTTCAAAGACAGAGCGTCCGACGGGCCTTTGGGCCTTCCGAGGTGCGACATAACGACCGGCATACCCCCGTCCTGCAGAATTTTCTTCAACGAAGCCAAGGTCGCGTCAATCCGCGTTCCGTCCGCCACGTGAAAGTCGGCCGTCAAAGGCACATTGAAATCGACACGAATCAGAGCGCGTTGCCCTGCAAAGGAAAAATGGTCCAACGTAAGCATGGCTCAAAGGTACTGCCTTAACTTCGCATCCATGCGATTTGCCGACATTCCCTTTGGCCTTCCCCCAGGCCACGCCTGGCTCCACGAAGGTGCAAACGGCCGTATTCCCCATGCCCAGTTGCTGGTGGGAGCGGAAGGGTCTGCCGCCTTGCCCTTGGCCTTGGCGTATGCCCAACGGTTGCTGTGCCCGCAGGGCACTCCGGACGATGCGTGCGGAACATGCCCGTCGTGCCTCATGGCCGGCAAATTCGCCCATCCCGACTTGCACTTTTCTTTTCCCGTTGTCAAGCGCGACGGCGACAACCAATCGCCTATTTCCGACCACTTCCTGAACGACTGGCGCTCTTTCCTAACCGAAAATCCCTACCCGGTCTTTGAACACTGGATGGAATTTATCCGGGCAGAAAACAAACAAGCGACCTTCTACGTCGAAGAGGCCAAGTCGGTGCTTACCACCCTGGCCCTCAAACCCCACCAAGGAGGAAAAAAAGTCCTTATTCTTTGGATGCCGGAGAAAATGCCGGATTCCTTTGCCAATAAATTGCTCAAAACGATCGAAGAACCCGAGGGCGACGCCGTTTTACTTCTGATCAGCCACGACGAAGAAGGGGTACTCCCTACCATCGCCAGCCGATGCCAACGCCTATTTGTCCCTCCCGTTCCCCGGCAAGCCTTGGTTTCCTACCTGCAGCAAAAAGGAGTAACCGAAGCCACAGCGACGCTTGCGGCCATGGGATCCGGCGGCGCCCTGGGAATGGCCTTGCACCTGGTTCACCACCCCGAAAGCCTTCGCGAAAATGCCGAACTCTTGGCGCTTCTGCTCCGCAGTGCCTACCGACGGTCCATCGTTGATTTGTATGCGTGGTCCGAAGCCGTAGCCGGTATGATCCGCGAACGCCAAAAGGCCTTTTTCCAATTCAGCCTCGAAACGTTAAGCGCCCTTGTCGCCAACAAACACCACTTGCCCCACAGCGACCCCTTTGCGTTAACCGGAACGGCCTTTTCCATGAACGGATTTGCTCAGTTGATCCAAACCCACCAATTCGAACAGCTCCGCATCGCATTGGAAGAAGCCGAGTCCGATATTGCACGCAACGGCAATGCCAAAATCGTTTTGATGGACTTTGCCCTGCAAACAACCGCTTCTATCCAGAAAAACGGCTGATTTTCAGTATGTTACGACCTTTTGTTTTCCGGGACTTTCTCGCGCTCGGAGGGGTGCGCCACCAGCGAGGGGGGATTTGGGCTTAAATCGCCTCTTTTTGGGCCCAATAGACGAGGCTGGAGGTGTTAACGGGGGATTTACCCTTCCAATTGCTTTTTATGCCGTTCCAAATCGCGGAAATCCATTTTTTCCTCCCGTGACGGAAGGACTCGCTGAGAAGCGATACATAAAAAGCATCCACCCACATCGGTTGCGTTTTCAAAGTCTTCCAACCCGTGCGCTCCATCAACGTCTTCATGGAAGCTGGAGTAAAATGCCAAAAATGGATAGGCACATCCCATGCGGCCCAATCGGTACCGTAATGCTGCGCATCCCAAGACAAAGGATTCGGAACAGCAACGGCTAAGATTGCTCCGGGTTCTGCTTTGTTCCAGAGGTCGACCAGGGTCTCTTCCGGGTTGGGAAGGTGTTCCAGAACGTGCCAAAGCGTAATGGCTTGGTAGGTGCCGGTGGTTTCCTCCAGCGACTTAGCCACCTTTTTTCCCAATCGGGCTTCCGCTTGGGCACGGGCGGAATCGCTCAACTCCACCCCCTCAACGGCGAAGCCTTGACTTTGAGCACGCTCCAAAAAAACACCAATACCGCACCCCACATCCAACCAGGTTCCCTTTGTACTGGACTTCAACCGGCGTTGAACCGATTGGACTTTCTCGCCTGCAGCCCACCACCGGATGCTGTTGTACACCACCGAAAAGAACGTGCGCTTTCCCGCATGGTGGCTCAGATAATCGGGGCTGTCGTAGTACCGGCCAATCTCCGATAGGGCAGGGCGCGGCGAGGTCCACCAAAAACCACAACCCGAGCAACGTTGAACGTTAAAGACTTCTTTGCTGACCATGTGGTCTTTGATGGGCGTCTCTTTTCCGGAGACCCCGCCGCAAATCAAGCAGTGGGAAAGGGTAATTTGTTCCACGTGTAACATTCTTTATCGTCCAAGAAAAACCAACAACACCGAGATGTCCGCAGGGCTAATTCCACTCACGCGGGAGGCCTGACCAACCGTCTCCGGGCGAAGCGTCGCCAATTTCTGACGCGCTTCGTGGCTGAGTGCCTTCATCGAAGCGTAATCCAAGTGAGAAGGAAGGGGGGTGTTCTCCAAGCGGCTCAATTTCTCCACATGCTCCATTTCTTTGGCAATGTAGCCCGCGTATTTGAGTTCAATTTCTGCATCCAAAAGGGCTTCGTCGTCGGCCAAATCGGTGCTGCTCATTGCGGCATAAGGAAGCAAGTCCTCCAAAACCAACTGGGGACGACTCAAAAGATTGGCCAAACGCACTTTGGTAGCAACCCCTGAAGTTCCCTTGGATTCCAACAGCGCATTGATGGCTTCCGGTTGAACCGACGTTGTGTCCAAGGTGTCCCGGATGCTCTTGCTGTGGCTCACTTTCTCTTGCAACCTGTCCCAGCGCTCGTCGTCTACCATGCCCCACGTGCGCCCCAATGGGGTTAAACGGATGTCTGCATTGTCTTGACGGAGCAACAAACGGTACTCGGCGCGCGACGTAAACATCCGGTACGGCTCTTCTGTACCCTTGGTTACCAAGTCGTCGATCAAAACGCCGATGTAGGCGTCTGAGCGACCTAAAACCACGGGCTTATCTCCGTGGACTTTGCGGTGGGCATTGATGCCTGCCATCAAACCCTGAGCGGCAGCTTCCTCGTATCCGGTGGTGCCGTTGATTTGGCCGGCGAAGTAAAGGTTCTCGACCAACTTGGTCTCCAAACTCAAGGAAAGCTGGGTAGGAGGGAAGTAGTCGTATTCAATGGCGTAGCCTGGTCGGAAAAACTTAGCCGTTTCGAAACCCGGAATTGCACGTAGCGCACGCACTTGAACCTCTTCCGGCAGACTGGTGCTAAACCCATTCACATACACTTCGACGGTGTTCCAGCCTTCTGGCTCAACAAACAATTGGTGCCTGTCCTTGTCCGCAAAGCGATTGATTTTGTCTTCGATGCTGGGGCAATACCGCGGGCCGGTACCCTGAATGGTCCCATTGAACATGGGACTTTTCTCGAAGCCATCGCGCAGCAAATCATGAA
>JBILEM010000165.1:0-3892 GCA_044352085.1 Schleiferiaceae bacterium | reverse complement strand
CCCAGAGGATCTACCGCAACCATCTGGGGGTCCAATTCGGTAAAGGCCCCGTTGTCAAATAGGAAGGAGAAGTACTCCGCGGCGTCAATGCCGTCGTGGTGACCGCAGTTGTTGCAGGTCCAAAGTGCCGCAGCGTGGTCGTCGGTATTGACCACCACCTTGCACTTGGAGCACATGTGCCACAGGCCGTCGGGCGAGTCTTTCTTTTCTTCGGTAGGCGTGGTAATGCCTTCTTTGGTGCGTTTGAACCAACCCATAGGGAATGAATTAAGCGATGGTGACCGCGGGGTCTAAGTATACGTTTTGGATTTCTTGGAGCAAAGCGACGCCTTCGTGGAAAGGGCGTTGAAAGGCCTTGCGTCCCAAAATCAAGCCTTGGCCTCCGGCGCGCTTGTTGATTACGGCGGTGGCTACGGCCTCGGAAAGGTCGCTGGCTCCTTTGGATTCGCCTCCGGAATTGATCACGCCTTGGCGGCCCATGTAGCTGTTGGCCACTTGGTAACGGGTCAGATCGATGGGGTGGTCCGTGGTCAGCTCGGAGTAAACCTTGGGGTGGGTTTTGCCGTGCTTGGTGGCCAAGTACCCGCCGTTGTTGGTGGGCAACTTTTGCTTGATGATGTCAGCCTGAATGGTGACGCCCAAGTGGATGGCCTGGGAGCTCAAGTCTGCGCTGGTGTGGTAATCCACGCCGTCAACTTTGAAACCGTTGTTGCGGGTGTAGCACCACAAAATGGTGGCCATGCCCAGTTCGCGGGCGCGTTCGAAGGCCTCGGCCACTTCCAAAATCTGGCGGCGGGACTCTTCGGCACCGAAGTAGATGGTGGCGCCAACGGCCACAGCGCCCATGTTCCAAGCATCCTCCACCGAACCGTACATGGTTTGGTCGTATTGGTTGGGCATCGACAAGAATTCGTTGTGGTTGATTTTGACCACGAACGGAATTTTGTGGGCGTATTTGCGGGAAACGCTGGCCAGCACCCCGAAGGTGGAGGCTACGGCGTTGCAGTCCGCCTCGATAGCCAGGCGAACGATATTCTCCGGATCGAAGTAGATGGGGTTGGGGGCAAAGCTGGCTCCGGCACTGTGTTCAATGCCTTGGTCCACGGGCAAGATGCTGAGGTATCCGGTTCCGCCCAGTTTGCCATGGCCGTACAGCGTTTGAAGGCTGCGGAGGACTTGGTTGTTGCGGTTGGTGGGGCCAAAAGAACGGTCCACAAAATCCCCACCGGGCAAATGCAAGGTTTCTTTGGGGATTGCCGTGCTGGTGTGGTTGAGGAGGTAGTCGGCTTGGTCGCCTAGCAGGGTGCGGATGTGCTCAATGGCCATGTTGTGTGGAGCTATGGATAGGAAAGGGCAAAGGTATCATTTTTGGTTAGAACGGGTACCCAATGCCCAGGTTGAGGGCGGTTTTTTTCCACCGAAAATCAGCAACGACCAGTCGGTCTGTCAGCGGCTCGGACGGGTCCCACAAGCGAATGCCCCAGTCGGCACGGACCACGAAGAACGAAAAGTCGTACCGAATGCCAATCCCGGTGCCTACAGCCATCTGGGCCAGGAATGTTCTGGGCGATAACACGACCAGCGGAGCGATGTCGGGATGGCTCAGCAATCCCAGAAAGGTTTGTTGGTTGCGCGGGAGGAGCCAGGTGTTTCCCAAGTCCAAGAAAACAGCACCGTACAAGGAGGAAGCCACTTTGAACCGGTATTCGGCGCTCCCTAATATTTTGGCGGGCCCGGTGGAAACGTACCGCAAGGTGTCATAAACGGCTGCGGGGAAGGCGCCAGGCCCAAGGCGGTACGCGGGCCACGCCCGCAAGTCGTTGCTGCCTCCAGCGAAAAACGATTTTTCAAAAGGGGGTAGGCCGGGGGTGTTGGCCAAGGTATAAGCCAGCCCGACCAAGCCGCGAAAGGCCCACTGCCGGCTGCCCCGTCGTTGCCATTTGTACCGAGCGTCCAATTCGGTACGCAGGTAATGGGCATAGGGAACGTCTGCCAGTTCGTACGAACCGTCTACTTGGTTCCAGGGAGCGGGGGAGAGGCGCCGGACGACATCCAACCCGCTTCCCGCAGACTCCACGGTCCACGTCAGGGATTTTTGAATGCTTTTTCGAGTAGGCGGAGACCACTGCAGCCGGTAGGAGCTCGCTGCAATGAGCGTATTTTGAAATCCGGTTTTGAAGAGCAGCGAATTGACATAATCGGGATCGGCATTGAGCAGATGGATGTACGCCACATCCAAAAGGGTCAAAGTGTGTTGGGCACGTGGGGAAGACCTCCAATCGTACAGAAATCGCGTACCAAACGTTTGGCGGGCAAATTCAGGTCGTTGCTGCCGGTTGGCGTTGATGCGGGCTTCAGTGGTCGCGAAGCCGGCTTTGGATGAACGCCATGCGGCGGGCCATCCCCAAAGGCGCGGCCAAAAGAGGGACGACTCTAAGCCCCACTCGGCGGTGTTGAAGAAGGATTGCTGGTCGCCGGAAACGGCTTGGGCAGACAGGGCGCCGTTTAGACGCAGTTCCCATCGTTCAGCACCGCCCCAAACGTTGTTGTGCCCCAAGCCCACCGTGCCGCCTATCCCATAAAGCCCAGAGGTTGTTGTGCCCTCGGTGCGGAAGAAGAAACGGACAGAGGGAGCACGTACCACCAACAAGTCTGCATTGAGGGTATCTCCTCGGGCATCGCTGAATCGCCATTCCGCGCTTTGAACCACAGGAAAATCGCTCAACCGTTTGATGGTCCCTTCCAGGTCAGAAGCCCGAAATGGCATTTTGCTCCGGGGGATGACCCATTCGTTTAATCGTTCCGGCGCGAATAAGAGACGTCCGTCGGATTGCATTTGCCGCACCCCACTCCCGGTAGGGTCCAGAGGCCGGCCGACTTGGAGGCCTCCGGTGTAGCGGTAGTCGGGAAAAACGGTAATGGTACCCAAGGTTCGCACGCGGTGCGGGGTAACCACCAAGCCGTTGGGGGTGTTTGCATAGGGGTCTTCCAAAATAACTTCCAAGTGGGCCACTCCCGGCGTCTGCAAGGTGTCAATTTGGATGCGGACGAGTTCCGGCCCCATGGAGAAAAAACCGAGGTCGCGCAAAGCCGCTGAAATGCGGGAACGCTCGGCGTCCAAAGCGGTGGAAAGGAGCGGGGTGCCCGGCTGCAGCAAGCTGCCGGCTTCCAACGGATGGCTCCGGTTGGCTTCCTCCAAAGCCGGAGAATAGAAGGTGTACACGCGGTTTCCGAGCGTAAAACGAGGACCGCGGTTCAGCAGGTACTGAATGCCGACGCGTTGTTTCTTTTTGCCTGGGGTGTAACGCACTTCGGCATGGGCACGCAGGTAGCCCGCGTTTTCAGCGACGTGTTCCAGTTGGCGCAAGGTTTTTGCGCTTTTGATAGGATCCAAAACGACGGGGGCTTCCCCAATGCGACGGAACCATTTGGCGAGTGGTTTTTCCGATTCCCGTTCGGGCAGGTTGTAAAGTGCCAAATACGCCTTCCATCCCAGCAAAGAACGGTTGGGCCACTGTTGAATCACTTCGGCATACGCCTCATCGGACGTGGGCTTGCCGTCCACGACCACCGAAACACGGGTGAGCAATTCTTCCTGCGGGAGCAGTCGGCGTACAGGGGAACAGCCAATAGCGAGGGCCGCAGCAACAACCAAAAGCGAAAGGTGGATCCTGCGGTTCATGGGTCAACCCAGGGCAGCCAGTTGGGCCACCGTGGCCTCGGGATCTGGAGCGCCAAAAACGGTGTTTCCGGCCACCAGTACATTGGCACCGGCAGCGAGCAGGAGGGGTGCATTTTCCAACGTGACCCCGCCGTCGATTTCAATCAGGAGTTCGGGGCCGGCCAGGGCGCGGAGTTGACGGACTTTTTCGTACGTGTATTCAATGAATTT
>JBILEM010000164.1:0-3905 GCA_044352085.1 Schleiferiaceae bacterium | reverse complement strand
TGAACGGTCCGGATTTCACCGAGCCGACCCCAATTGTGGACGCCCCTTGGCGCCGGCCGTCTTTGGACGATTTGGATCTAAGGATTCTTCGAGCGTTCCGGGACTATCCGGAGGTCAGCTGGCCACCTCGCTCAAGAACTGCAATTTGACCAAACGGAGTTCTTCCTCGGAATACACGCCGTCAAAATCGCGCACCGCCTGGGCAATGTTTCCGTCTTCGGAATCCTCTCGGAAGTAATCCAACACTTCGTCCAAGCTGTCATCGTCAAAGTGATCCTGCAGCATGTAGCGCAGGTTGATTTTGGTGCCGGACTGTACAATGATCTCCAAGGCAGACAGCAATTCGTCCATGGATATTTTCTTGCTCCGGGCAATGTCTATCAAAGGAACGCGCCGGTCCATGCTTTGGATGACGAATACTTTCAAGGTGTTTTTGGAGCCCACCGCCTTGATGACTTCGTCGTAAGGCCGGTCGATTTGGTGCGCCTCCACATGGGCTTGAATGGCTTCCACCAAGGGGGCTCCAAACTTTTTGGCCTTGTGCTCGCCCACGCCGCTGATGGAGCGCAATTCCTCCTCGCTGCAAGGAAAGGCGGTGGCCATTTCGCTGAGGGAATTCTCCGAAAACAAGGCGTAGGGGGGGAGCCCGTGTTTCTTGGACAAGGTTTTTGTAATTTCCTTGAGTTGGCCAAACAATACGGGGTCCAGGGCAATGGTTTTAGCGGGGACGGGGTCGTCTGCCCAGTCGGGTTCCTTGTATTCCGCCACCCAAACAGGATGGGGTGCGCTTAAGAAGGCCTCGCCTTCAGGAGTTAAGCTCACAATTCCGTAGGCTTCGATGTCTTTGCGCAACCAGCCGCGGACGTGCGCGTGCCGCACCATGTCTTGCCAATAGGCGGCAGACCACTGGGACCCGCGTCCCCAAGTGGTCAGGGAAGGGGCATTGAAGGTTTTCAAGACCGCCGTGAGGTTACCAATCAAGGTATTCACGACTTGCAAGGCTTTGAATTGCTTGCGGCCCAATTCGACGGTCTCCAGCACCCATTCCAGGTGTTCTTGGGCGTTGACTTGCTCGCGCGGCTGCAGGCAGTTGTCGCACGCGGCACAGTCCTCCTGCAGGTAGTCTTCGCCAAAGTAATGGAGGATGTACTTCCGCCGACAGAGGGTGGTTTCGGCGTAGCCTTGGGCGTCCAACAACAATTGCTTTCCGATTTCTTGTTCCGACACCGGTTTCTTGGACAAAAACTTGTCCAACTTGTCCATGTCTTTGGAGGCGTAAAAAGATACACAACGTCCTTCCCCACCGTCCCTTCCGCCGCGCCCGGTCTCCTGGTAGTAGGATTCCAGGGACTTGGGCATGTCGTGGTGAATGACCAGCCGGATGTCGGGCTTGTCAATTCCCATGCCGAAGGCAATGGTGGCCACCACCACATGCACGTGCTCGTTCAGAAAGAGGTCTTGGTGCTTGGCACGGGTGTTGGAATCCAGGCCGGCGTGGTACGGAATGGCTTGGATGCCATTCACTTGCAGCTGTTGAGACAGCTCCTCTACTTTGGCACGGCTCAAACAATACACAATGGCGCTTTGCCCTTCGTGCTGTTTAATCAGCTTGACAATTTCCCGCTCGACCTGTATTTTGGGCCGAACCTCGTAATGCAAATTGGGCCGATTGAAGGACGAAGCAAAGACCGTGGCGTGCTCCATGCCCAAGGTCTTCAAAATATCGGTTTGCACCTTGGGGGTGGCCGTGGCCGTTAGGGCAATCACCGGTCGTTCCTGAATTTCCTGCATGGCGGCCCGAAGGTTTCGGTACTCCGGACGGAAGTCATGGCCCCACTCGGAAATGCAGTGGGCTTCGTCGATGGCATAAAACGACACATCCAAGGACCGCAAGAAGGCAATGTTCTCTTCTTTCGTCAGGGATTCGGGGGCTACGTAAAGCAATTTTGTAACGCCCCGTTGCAGGTCCTTGCGCACTTCCACCATTTCCCGCTTGGTCAAGGAGGAGTTCCACACGTGGGCGGTTCCCGGCTCGTCGGTGGTGCCGCGGAGGACGTCCACCTGGTTTTTCATCAGGGCAATCAGGGGAGAAACCACAATGGCGGTTCCGGGCATGGCCAAAGCCGGCAACTGGTAGCACAAGGACTTGCCTCCGCCGGTCGGCAGGATCACAAAAGCATCTTCCCCGTTGAGCAGGTGCCGAACAATGGATTCCTGAGGCCCTCTAAAATGAGAAAACCCAAAAACGTCTTGAAGGATGCGGTGGAGGTCAATGGGGCCGTTGGCCATGGAAGATTTTGATTCGCAATGCATTAAAGGTACAATCCTGCGACAACAAAGCCAAGCCCTATTTTGTTGCGGAGCCCGAAGATAATTCAGATTGTACCTTTGTCAAGTATGTCTCCTGCATCTCCCCCTGAAAACGAGTCCATGTCCTTTATGGACCACCTGGGTGCTTTGCGTTCCCACTTGGTTCGGGCAGCGCTTTCCATTGTGATTGCGGCAGCGGCTGCTTTTGCGGCGGTGGATTTTGTGGTGGACAAGGTTTTGTTTGGCCCCAAGAGTCCAGACTTTTGGACGTACCGGGCTTTCTGTTGGGTAGGAGCCCAGCTCAACTGGCCGGAGTTGTGCATTCAAGAACTTCCCTTTGAATTGATTAACACCACCATGGCGGGCCAATTTAGCATGCACATCTGGTTGAGTGTGATGGTGGGCTTGGTGATTGCTTTCCCTTACGTGGTATGGGAATTGTGGCGTTTTGTGGCTCCAGGACTTACCCCGAAAGAACGCAAGTCTTCCCGGTTCTTTTTGGGCGCTGTTTCGTCCTTGTTTTTTTCGGGAGCGGCCTTTGGTTATTTTTTGATTGTTCCCCTTTCGGTCCAGTTTTTGTCCAATTACACCGTTTCGTCGGACATCCAAAACATGATCGACGTAAGTTCGTATTTGTCTATGGTGGCCAGCGTTACCCTGGCCTGCGGCTTGTTGTTTGAGCTGCCCATTTTGCTCTACTTTCTGGGGCGAATGGGCATTGTTTCTGCGGCATTCTTGGCCGAACAGCGCCGGGTAGCCTTGGTGATCATTTTGTTTGTGGCGGCGGTCATTACCCCTCCAGACGTTTTGAGCCAGTTGGTCGTCACCTTGCCCATCATGGTGCTGTACGAAGTCGGGATCGTGGTGGTTCGACGCGTGGAAAAAGCAAAGGAAAATGGCTAAACGACTCCGGGCCCAGTCCCTAGAGAAAAAATACCGCGGCCGCACTGTGGTGCATGGCGTTTCCTTCGAAGTGGCCCAAGGGGAAATCGTGGGACTCCTCGGTCCCAACGGCGCGGGAAAGACCACAAGCTTTTACATGGTGGTCGGATTGATTCGCCCCGACGCCGGGACGGTTTTGCTGGATGACCTGGACGTGACCCAGGCCCCCATGTACAAACGGGCCCAAGCCGGCATTGGCTATTTGGCCCAAGAGCCCTCCATTTTCCGGAAAATGACCGTGGAGGACAACGTCATGGCCATTTTGGAATTCCAACCCGGAACCCTCCACGAGCGAAAGGCCCGCTGTGCAGCGCTTTTGGAAGAGTTTGGCCTTACCGCCCTTCGGAATACGCGCGGAGATTTGCTCTCCGGCGGCGAACGACGACGCGCCGAAATTGCCCGCTGCCTAGCCGCCAATCCCCAATTTATCCTGCTCGACGAACCCTTTGCCGGCGTGGACCCCATTGCCGTAGAAGACATCCAACGCATTGTCCTTCAGCTTAAAGAAAAAGGCATAGGCGTGCTGATTACCGACCACAACGTACAAGAAACCCTGGCCATTACCGACCGGGCCTACCTCATGTTTGAGGGCAGCATCCTCAAAAGCGGCACGGCCCAAGAACTGGCCGACGATCCGCAGGTTCGCAAGGTGT
>JBILEM010000163.1:0-3960 GCA_044352085.1 Schleiferiaceae bacterium | reverse complement strand
CTGGATCCCCGGCGACTGGGACATCACGGAGCACCTGGTGAACGAGACCCCCCTCCGCGCCATCGACGCCCCTTCCAAGCGGCAAGCGGCCTCCCTGAGCAACACCTACATTCCCTACAACGCCGTCAACACGCCCGTCACTTTTCGGTACGAGGCCAACGACGCCCAACGGGCCGACGTGCACGTCGCCTTCCACGAGGCCGCGCTCATCAACTACCCGGCCCAGACCTTGCGTTTGCGGTCCGACGCCACCGGAAATCCCGCCGCTGGCGGCTTCGTCACCGAACTCGTGGGCCGCGCCCGGGACTCCGCCAAGGCAACCCTCGTCGGGGCCTTTCACACCCCCTGGCGCATGGGCCTCGTTTCCGACGACGCCGCCGGCCTCCTCCAAGCCAACCTCCTGCTCAACCTCAACGCCCCCAACGCCTTGGGCGACGTATCCTCCTACGCCCGCCCCATGAAGTACATGGGCATTTGGTGGGAAATGCACCTCGGGAAAAACTCCTGGGACCTCGCCTCCGGCAAACACGGCGCCACCACCGCCAACGCCAAAAAACTCATCGACTTCGCCGCCCAAAACGGCTTCCAAGGCGTCCTGGTGGAAGGCTGGAACACCGGCTGGGAACACTGGATTGGATTCGACGACCGCGAGGGCGTGTTCGACTTCGTCACCCCCTACCCGGACTACGACCTGGCCGCCGTCCAGCGCTATGCGCAAAGCAAGGGCCTCACCTTGATCATGCACCACGAGACGTCGTCCGCGCCCCGCACGTACGAGAAGCAGCTGGACACGGCCTACAAGCTGATGCGGTCCCTCCAAATTCCCGCGGTGAAAACGGGCTACGTGGGTCCCCTCCTCCCCAAGGGCGAATGGCACTACGGCCAGTGGATGGTGAACCACTACCAAAAGACGGTGGAAACCGCCGCGAAATACGGCGTCGCCTTGGACATCCACGAGCCGGTCACGGGCACGGGGTTGCGAAGGACGTACCCCAATTTGATGTCCCGCGAGGGCGCGCGCGGCCAGGAGTTCAATGCGTGGAGCAGCGACGGAGGCAACCCGCCGTCGCACATTCCGAATTTGGCGTTCACGCGGATGCTGAGCGGCCCGATGGACTACACGCCGGGCATTTTCAATTTGTCTTTGGAGCCGTACAAGCAGAACCATCCCCTCCAAACGACGTTGGCGCAGCAGCTGTCGTTGTATGTGGTGATGTATTCGCCGTTGCAGATGGCGGCGGATTTGCCGGAGCATTACGCACCCAACGGCCAGGTGCATCCTGCGTTCGCGTTTGTGCGCGAGGTGGCGGTGGATTGGGAGGTGACACGCGTTTTGCCTTCGCGGGTGGGCGATTATGTGGCGGTTGCGCGGCAGGAACGTGTTGATTATCAGCGCACACAGCCCGGAAGAGGGCAGCAGCCCTCGCCCAACGGTTCAGCCTCAGCCACCCAAAAATCCCAAAAATCGGTCGACAAGTCGTCCAATTTGTCCGATAATTCAAGCACGTCGGTTCGCAAAGCAAACACATCGGTTCGCAAAGCACGCACAACGGACAACTTATCGACCAACCCCAACACAACCAACAACCCCGCGTCGGGCCGCTGGTTTGTGGGCATTGCCAACGACGAAACCCCCCGTACCTACGCGCTGGACCTGTCGTTTCTGCCGGCCGACGGCCCCAAAAAGTACACAATGACCCTGTTCGAAGACCCCGAACCTGCGGTCATCAAGACCGTCTTACGCACCTCTAACCCGCCCATCCGAATCCGGACGTTCGAGGTGATGCGGGACACGGTGCTGTCCATCCCCCTGCTTCGGGGGGGAGGGTGCGCGGCGATTTTATCGCCCGTGTTGCTTTGAAATAAAAAGCAAAACCTCTACCTTTACTTTGTTTTAGGTGCTGATTTACAAACGTTTACAAACAATAATTCGCCCCCAGCGCCCCGCTCCGCGGGGCGCTGGGCATTTATAAACCTCTCAAACATTTAACCATGACCACAAGAAAAAGGTGCGAGGCCTGCGACGAAGTCGACCTGTACGGCCAACGAAACCGGCACGTCACCCTGGAAAGCCTCCTCTACCAACTACGGGCGGACCTCGTGGAGCAACGCTGCCGCTACCAATGGTCGCAAAACCAACTGGCAAAAAGGGCCCAAATCAGCCGCTCGACCCTCGGCGCATTCGAACGGGGCGACACCATCAGCTTCCGGAACTTCGTGAAAATCACCCGCGCCCTCAACATGGGGGCCGCCTGGGGGGCCTTTCACTACTACGCCCAAAACAACGAGGAAACCAAGAACCGGCAATTGTCGAGCACCATCCTACAATCCCGACCGACTCGCTCCAAGCAGGCCCTGGACTGGTACAACCCCGTCGTTTAGGCCCGGCCGGGGCGGCATTGGACCGATCGACTTACGAACCATTCGGCACGACATACGAACCAATGTGCTTGCTTTGTTGACCATTTTGCTTGCTTTATCAGCCAATTTGGGGCAATTTGGTCGACTTACCGACAACCCACGCGGCCCCACCGAGCTCTAATCGAGTGCTAATCAACTCAAAAACAAGCAGAACCAACCGGAACCAAACTTTTGGGCACAAAAAAACCCGGGTTGCCCCGGGTTTCCGTCGATCCAAAAGGAAAAAATCACATTTTGCTGACGTTCACGGCGTTCAATCCGCGCTTGCCGTCCTTCACTTCGAAAGACACCTCGTCGCCGTCGGCGATTGGCTGATTGAGACCGGTGGCGTGTACGAAGAACTCTTCGTTGCTGCCTTCTTCTTTGATGAAGCCGAAACCTTTAGTGGCATCGAAAAACTTCACCGTTCCACGTTTTGACATGGGAAATGGGAATAAAAAATGACGCACCTAAAACACTTTGATCGCGGTGCAGCGCAAGAGCGATGGTGTAAAGGTAGTGTTTTTACCCAAATCCACTCCAAATTTCAAAAGATTCCCAAAACTTATGCACAGCGTGGTCATCGGTTAAACTTCTGACCTTCAGCAAATCGAGTGCGTGGTACGGCGTTGTACGCCGAAGTTTGGCATCAATTTCGAAGCTCCAACTGCCCCGACGCCACGATATACACCACCAGGGCATCCGGCGTGGGCAACGCCTTCACCACATCCAGCTTCTTCATGCTGCCGCGAATTTGCATCCCCGCGCCCAAGGGATAGCCCTGGAGCATTCCGTCCGCAACCCGCTTGTATTCATCCAGATACTCCGCAAAACTGAAGGTCTGGCTGGCCAATTCCTTTTCAATCTTGCCGTTCAGCATCCAGGCCGCAGCGCCCACCAAGGCGTTCTTGCTCTTCAATTCGAACTTTACGTCCGCGAAAGCCACCTCGCGCTTTTCCAGGTTCACGACGGGAGCCGCCGTCAGGTAGACCCGGCCCTTCATCGGCTTCTTCGCCGTCGGTTTGCCGTCCTTGCCCAGCTTCAACGCCCGAAAATCCAACCCAACGCGAATCCGGTCCCCTTGGGGAACAAACGACCAAGCGTCAATCAGCAGACGTCGGCCGACGTCGGGAAAATCAAAGGGTTCTTCGGCAAAAGCCTTCTGCATTTCGGTCTCCAACAGCGCGTACGGAATGGACGCCGCCAGCGTGGTGCTGAAGCCTTTGTCCGCGGGGAGTTTGGCGGACGCACGAGGCAACGGGGTGGCTGCGGGAGCCTTGGGGGGCGCCGTGGCCCCCGTGATCACTTCGACCTTGGCCTGCAACGTGGCCCCGGTGTGGACGGACCGACCGTCGGCCCGGAGGGGTTCGATGCCGAGCGCCATGGGGGTCATCACCAAGTATGCCCCGTATTCCTTGTCCAGCTCCATGGGCGCAAAGGCCGACTTCCACGCCTTTTCCATTTCCTTGCGGACGTTCAACTGCTGCGCAATGGCAACGTCGATTTCCTTGCCGATGCGGTCTCCCTGTTTGCGCAAGACGGCGTCCAGCAAAGATTGAA
>JBILEM010000162.1:0-3977 GCA_044352085.1 Schleiferiaceae bacterium | reverse complement strand
CACACGGCTACTTCTGCCTGCAGTTCTTCGTCAAATTCGCGTTTTAGGGCTTCCGCTTGCGACTCCCCGTGTTCCATGCCTCCGCCCGGGAATTTTATCAAGGGGCGGCCCCGAAAACGTTCGTGCGCCACCAACACAGCCCCTTTCCACTCCAGCAAACCGTACACGCGTTCCACCCAGCGGCGGCCCGGTCCCGGTGTCCATGCCCGCAGCATCTCTCGCTTTCCCGGTGGGCCGGGCCAGCGCTGGGGATGCCAGCTGCTCTGAATCAAACTGCGGTGGACAGACGCTTTGGCGCAATAGGAAACCCACAAGGCCCGGGGGGCTGCAAGGGCATGGAGGCTGTCCCACACTGCGGTGGTCCACAATTCCGGCTGGGACGCGGGTGCAAACGCATCGTACAAAAACAAGCGGTAACGGATGGGATCGGTTTGGGCCCTGTCCACCATCCAGGATTGGAGCGATTCCGCTACAACGTGGACCCGGCCGGCGCTCCGGGCGCGGTCCAGCGCCTCCCGCAGGGAGGCGCCCTGAGGATGAGAACGGGAAAAAGCCTCCCAAAAAGTGGCAGAGTCGGTCTCGGAGAGGGGGTGTGCATCCAAGGACACATAGTTCCACTGGGCGTTTGGGGCGTGGACATCCATCCATTGCGCCACCAAGGCGGCGTTTAACCCGGTTCCAAAGCCCATCTCAAAAGCAAAAAACGGAGACGCCTCCGAGGAAGCGATCTCCGTTTGGTACAGGTTAAAAGCGGGGATCCAACCCGATTCTAAGAAAACATGGTGGCTCTCGCTCAGAGCTCCGCGGCGGCTGTGAAAAGGCACGCCGTGGATCTCCGAAACCCAGGTAAACGAATTATCCGCCGTTTCCAGCAGGGACATCGCCGGGCAGCTTCATTTTCTCAATGCGCGGGATGGGACCTTGGCAGTGCTCTTGGTGGCAACCCACGCAGGTCTCAATCAAGGAATTGTAGGCGTCGCGCTTTTCGCTTTGGGGGGCCTTGGCTTCAACCAACCGAATGACCTCGTCCATGCGCACCAGGTATTCTGCAGACTTTTCGCGAAATACTTCGCCAATTTCTTGGGGCTTGGTGGCCTGGGCACTTTGCATATTGGCGTGGATTTCCCTCCAGTTCCGCAACACGTCGGCGTCCCATTCGCCAGCGGCAAACTTGGCTTTTTGGGCTTCGTGGCCGGAGGCCATAGCGCGCATGAGGGCAGCTAACTCGCTGGCCTGGTACATATCTCCCGCCTCCGCCGCAGAAACCGCCTGGTCTTTCGCGTTCTGTTCGCTGGGCGTGCATGCCCAAACCGCCGTCAAGAGCAGTCCGGATGCCAGAACCCATGCGCGCAGCTTCACGAAACTCATTTTTTGGCGGTAGCCTCAATCGCTACCCCGTTTGCCATAAAGCTGTACTCCACGCGCGGCTCGGTGATGCTGTCGATGTGGGCCTGGGATTTTCCAGCGTCTTGGGCTTTGTGCTTGAGCCAATCCACCGTCAGGGTGTCTACTTTGACGTATCCGGATACCACCGCTTTCTTTCCGGTGGCGTCCATGGGAACAAAAAAGCCGTAGTCTTTGAAGCGAACGGTGAGGTTTTGACCGTTGCCCATGTCCAGATCCATCCAGCAGCCTTTGGTCTGGCAGACCGCGGCAATGGGGGCTTCTAAAGTGGTTTCCAAAGAATCGCTGGTCTTCAAGGCCGTGAGCAAGGCTTCTGGCGCCAAGGCTCCTTGGGTCTCAATGGTATCTCCGAAGTAGGCAAAGGAACGGCTATCTACCGATTCACCCGAAGGCTGACAGGCCAGGGCAAACACCGTTGCCAAACCTGCAAAAAGGAACGATTTTTTCATGCTTCAAAGATACAAAAGAACCGCATGGAGTACCTTTGCATTTTCCGGGGAGGCTCAGAACCCCAAGCATGCAACAACCCAGGCACCATGAACATCCAACGTACCGACCAATCGCGCATCGAATCCATTGATTTTCAAAACATTGGATTTGGTCAGCACATATCCGACCACACCTTTGACGCGGTTTTCGCGAACAACCAATGGGGCGAGGGCCGTATCAAACCGTACGGGGCCATGCACCACGGACTCGGTTTGCACGCCTTGCACTACGGACAAGCCGTTTTTGAAGGCATGAAAGCCTACCGCCAAGCCGATGGCCACGTGGCCGTGTTTCGTCCGGATGCCAACTGGGCCCGGCTGAACCGCTCCGGATCACGCTTGCTGATTCCCGAACTCCCCCAGGCCCTCTTTATGGACGGACTGATGGAACTCCTGCGTTTGGACCAGGCGTGGGTGCCTTCCGGCGCTGAACAGAGCCTGTATATTCGCCCCTTCCTTTTTGGATCGTCGGAATTCATCACCGCGCGTCCGTCGGAAGAATACACCTTTGCCATCCTGACCGGACCGGTGGGAGCGTACTACGCACAGCCCGTCAAAGTCAAAATCGAAGACCACTTCACCCGTGCCGCCTCCGGCGGTGTGGGCTACACCAAGGCCGCTGGTAACTACGGTGGTGCTTTTTACGCCTCTGCACAAGCCCAAAAAGAAGGCTTTAACCAGGTGCTCTGGACCGACCACGTCGAACACACCTACCTGGAGGAAGCCGGCACCATGAACGTGGCCTTTGTACTGGACGGCACCCTGGTAACCCCTGCGCTTACCGACCGCATTCTGGCCGGAATCACCCGGGACTCCATTTTGACCCTGGCCCGCTCTTGGGGCATGCCGGTGGAAGAACGCAAGGTTTCCGTGCATGAACTGCAGGAACACGCCCAAAAAGGTACCCTGAACGAGGCATTCGGTATGGGAACCGCAGCGGTGGTTAGCCCCATCGACGGCATTGGGTACCAAGGCAAGATGTTGGACGTTCCCGCCCCAGTCGACGGATTTGCCCAACGCGTGAAAAAAGCCCTTTCCGACATCCGCCACGGTCTTGCCGAAGACACCCACGGCTGGATGGTCCGTATTTGACCCGACGCTAAACTTTTGCCCACGGGGTCGGTTACTTTCTGAAACACCGTCACTCCTGGAAAAATGGCACTTCATTTGGTTACCGGGGCCTCCGGCATGGTCGGAAAAGCCCTGATTCAACAGCTCAAAGCCGCAGGGCACGAAGTGCGCGTACTCACCACGCGTACCCCGTCGCGTCCGGAAAAAGGCATCTACGGCTGGAACCCCGATTTGGGGGAGCTCGACCCTGCCGCGTTCCGCGGGGTTGAAGTGGTTTACCACCTGGCCGGCGCTACCGTGTCCAAACCCTGGACCGCCCGGCACCGTGCCGCCATTCTGACCAGCCGGAAGTTGAGCACGTCGCTTTTGGTTTCCGAATTGGGCAAACTCCCAAAAGATGACCGACCCAAAACCGTTGTTTGTGCCTCAGCTGTTGGGATTTACCCGGACCAGGCCGCTGGAACACCTTTATTGGAAGAAAGCCATGCCCCAGGAACGGGATTCCTGGCCGATGTGGTAAAATCCTGGGAAACGGCAACCGATGCCTTCCGCGGACTGGGCATGCGCACGGTCCAACTTCGGATTGGCGTTGTACTGGGGCACGGCGGCGCGTTGGAAGCTATGCTCCCCGTTTTTCGGATGGGCCTGGGATCTGCCCTGGGATCTGGAGAGCAGTGGATGCCGTGGATCCACGTGGACGACGTGGCCGCTGCCTTTGTCTATGCCGGGAAAACCGAGTCCATGGACGGCGTGTACAACACCGTTTCCCCCCACCCCGCTACCAACCGCGATTTTAGCGCCGCCCTGGCGCGCGCCCTGAAGCGTCCCTTTTGGTTGCCCTCCCCTCCGGCCTGGGTACTCCGGCTGGCTTTGGGCGAACGGTCCATTCTTCTTTTGGGAAGCACCCCGGCGTCGGCAAAAAAAATGCAAGAGGCGGGATTTGCTTTTCGTTACACCGACTTGGATGCTGCCCTTCAACCGCTGTTCCGTTAAACCCGCGATCAAAAGCCGGAA
>JBILEM010000161.1:0-3984 GCA_044352085.1 Schleiferiaceae bacterium | reverse complement strand
GGCCGCCGGGCATCAAGATGATTTCCTGTCCGTCTTCCGACAATTCAGCTAACAATTCACCGGTCTCGGCGTCTTTGGCCAAAGTGCCCAAGGGAACCTCCAAGACGACGTCCGCTCCGGTAGCGCCAATGCGGTTGTTGCGGTCTCCTCCGCCTCCCGGCTCCGCCTTGATGTGCTTGCGGTACTTGAGGTGAAGCAAGGTCCACATCTGGGCGTTGGCCCTTAGAATGATATGGCCTCCCCGACCTCCGTCTCCGCCATCGGGCCCTCCCTTTGCGTTGCCCTTGGTGCGCAACATGTGGGTGCTGCCTGCTCCTCCCGCACCGGAAGTGCAGTGGATCTTGACGTAGTCAATGAAGTTGGAATCTGCCATAGTTGTTGCTCAAAGAGCGTCCAGTGCCGTTTTCAGGCGGTGTGTAATTTCTTCAACCGTTCCCACACCGGGAATACCGATGAACTTGCCCTGGGCCTCGTAATAAGCCTGAACAGGAGCGGTTTCTGCGTTGTAAACGTCGATGCGTTTTTGGATGACTTCGGGATTGGCGTCGTCGGGGCGTCCGCTTGTTTTTCCACGTTCCAACAAACGAGCCTTCAGTTCGGCCTCAGGCACTTCCAAGGCCAGCATGGCCGTAACCGACGTTCCTTGGCGTTGGAGCAGGTCGTCCAAAGCCGTAGCCTGGGGACCGGTGCGGGGGAATCCGTCAAAAATAAAGCCGGGGGCATTGGAATGTTTGGCCACCTCGGCCGCCAGCATATCGATGGTAACGGAGTCCGGAACCAACTGGCCTTGGTCCATGTAGGATTTGGCGAGTCGTCCCAATTCGGTTTCTCCTTTGATGTTTGCCCGGAAAACGTCGCCGGTGCTGACGTGAACGAAACCGTAGGCTTCCACCAAAAATGCGGATTGCGTTCCCTTGCCTGCGCCGGGAGGGCCAAAAAGTACGATGTTTAGCATAATCAAAAGGAAACGTCAAATTTACGGCAAGGAGTTGGGATTCCGTATCTTTGCAACCGCAATCAAAATCCCGATGGAGCACGTCTATGCCGTAATTATGGCCGGAGGGGTTGGAACCCGCTTCTGGCCCGCCAGCACCGAGGCACATCCCAAGCAATTCCTGGATATCTTGGGGACAGGAGAAACGCTTCTGCAGCAAACCTTTCGCCGGATGGAGACCATCTGTTCGGCCGACCGAATTTACGTGGTCACCCACGAGCAGTATGCCGATCTCACTTTGGCCCAACTGCCTCGGCTTTCTGCGGACCGCCTCTTGCTGGAACCGGCTCGACGGAACACCGCCCCGTGCATTGCCTATGCGGCGTTTAAGCTCAAAAAACGCGATCCCTTGGCCAATTTTGTTGTGACGCCATCGGACCATTTGGTGGCCAACGAAGCGGAATTCCTGCGGGTAGTTCAAGAGGGGTTGCAAACCACCAAAGAACACAACATCTTGCTGACCCTGGGCATTCAGCCGCAACGCCCAGAAACCGGTTTCGGCTACATCCAGTTCAAGGAAGATCGGGAATCCCTTCATCCCGAAGTGAAACGCGTGAAGTCGTTCACGGAAAAACCCGACCGGGCCATGGCCGAGTCGTTCATTGCGGCAGGCGAGTTTTTGTGGAACGCCGGTATCTTCTTATGGAATGCGAACGCCATTTTGTCCGCATTCGAAAAACTCCAACCGGAAATCTACGGCCTCTTCAACAGCGGCTGGGAACATTTCAATACCCCATCGGAAAAGGCCTTTATTGAGGCCGTTTATCCGTCCTGCTCCAACGAGAGCGTAGACTACGGCATTTTGGAGAAGGCCAAGAACGTCTATGTGCTGCCCGCATCCTTCGGGTGGTCCGACCTGGGAACATGGAGCGCGGTGCATGCCCAACAAATTCCTGACCCCGACGGCAATACCGGTGCTACCGATCAGGTTCTGATCTACAACAGCCGCAACAACACGCTTTCTCTGCCCGAGGGCATGGCAGCGGTCATTGACGGAATGGAAGATATGGTGGTCATTGTGCGCGACAACCGCCTGTTGATCTGCCGGCGCTCGGAAGAGCAAGAAATCAAAAAGTTTGTGAGCGAAGTCAAATTCAAGTTGGGAAATCAATTCGTTTGAAGTTATATTTGCCTTATGAAATTTCTCGGATTCCTCGTTGGCGTGGTCATCATTTTGATGGGCTTTAGTATGTTGATCTTTCTGGCTCTTTTTGTAGGGTACTGGTTGACATTGATTGGCTTGGAACAATGGAAGCCCGAGTGGGCTTACAAGCTAATTGGCCACAAGGAATCGAAAGAGTAATTGCTCGTTATCCTATGTTTGCAGCCGCCCCGTTCCGGGGCGGCTTTTTTTTGCCCAAGTGGAAGGGGCTTTTTTTCTTGTACGGCAGGAGGAACACAGCCACATCCGACGCCTGTACGGTCTACGGAACGGCCAAAATCCCGCAGGGAACAAGCTTGTGGATTTTATTGCGGCGTACCTTTGCCCCATGGAATACCGCATTGAAAAAGACACCATGGGCGAGGTTCAGGTACCTGCCCACGTATACTGGGGCGCTCAAACCGAACGCAGCCGCAACAACTTCAAAATTGGCCCCGCCGGCAGCATGCCCCGGGAGATTGTACACGCCTTTGCGTACCTGAAAAAAGCCGCCGCTCAAGCCAACCACGAACTGGGGGTATTGGAGGCAGACAAAGCCCAACTCATTGGCCAAGTGTGCGACGAAATTCTCACCGGACAGCACGACGACCAGTTTCCGCTGGTCATCTGGCAGACCGGATCGGGCACGCAGAGCAACATGAACGTGAACGAGGTCATTGCTTACCGGGCCCATGTGCTGCGCAGCGGATCCCTCACGGACGCCAAAAAGGTGCTCCACCCCAACGACGACGTCAACAAGAGCCAGTCGTCCAACGACACCTTCCCGACCGCCATGCACATTGCGGCTTACTTGGAAACCGTTCGGGTTACCCTGCCAGGCCTGCGGACCTTGAGCGCCACCTTGGCGGCCAAGTCAGCGGAATACCAGTCCATAGTTAAAACTGGCCGCACGCATTTCATGGACGCCACCCCCCTGACCTTGGGCCAGGAATTCAGTGCCTACGTGTACCAGTTGAACAACGGAATTCGGGCCATTGAAAACGCCCTGGAAATGGTGGCCGAATTGGCCTTGGGCGGAACCGCCGTGGGCACGGGATTGAACACCCCCGCTGGATACGACGTATTGGTGGCCCAAAAAATTGCCGAACTCACGGGGCAACCCTTCCGCACCGCCCCCAACAAATTTGAGGCCCTGGCCGCGCACGACGCCATGGTCGAATTGAGCGGTGCCTTCCGCCGGGTGGCCGTCTCCTTGATGAAAATTGGCAACGACATCCGCATGCTGAGCTCCGGTCCCCGAAGCGGCATTGGCGAAATCGTCATCCCAGACAACGAGCCCGGTTCCAGCATTATGCCCGGCAAAGTGAACCCCACCCAGCCCGAAGCGTTGACCATGGTGGCCGCCCAGGTCATGGGCAATGATGTGGCCGTCGGCATTGGCGGTTCCAACGGGCATTTTGAGCTCAACGTGTTCAAACCACTGATTGCCGCCAACGTCCTGCAGTCGGCTCGTCTCATTGGAGATGCGTGCCAGTCCTTCAACGACAAATGTGCAACAGGCATCCAGCCCAATTTGCCCGTGATTCAAAAGCACATGGAGAACTCCTTGATGCTGGTGACGTCGCTCAACCCCCACATTGGGTACGACAACGCGGCTGCCATCGCCAAAAAGGCGCACAAGGAAGGAACGACGCTGCGCGAAGCGGCTTTGGCTTTGGGCTTGTTGACCAACGAACAATTCGACGCCTGGGTGAAACCCGAGGACATGGTAGGAACGTTGCACGGATAACCGAGGGTTCCGACGCCGCGCAAAATCGCCTGAGCGCCGGTATTGCCTGGATCAGTCCCGAAGAATTTCCAGTACTTTTTCTGCAGGGCGCGCCACAAA
>JBILEM010000160.1:0-3994 GCA_044352085.1 Schleiferiaceae bacterium | reverse complement strand
GGAGTCGGCGTTTTTGTAAAAGTAGGAGGTCAAGGAGGTTCGGGGGGCGGCGGCGCTGATGATCAGGTCGTGGTTGAACAACAGCGGAACGCGGGACTCCAGGTAGTCGTCGGCGGGAGCGACGTCCCATCCGCGCAGCATGCGGCTTTGGATGGATTTTTCCACCGCAATTTGGGGAACCAAATTGACCGGTTCGCCCAAGGCGCTGATCCGGGTGGGCCGGTGCACGTGGTAGAGCAAGGAGCTCATTCCGTGGAAGCCCTCGGTGCCAAACAGTTGCTCGTAATAGATGCCCCCATTGGGCTTGTCAAATGCGGTGTGCCGTTTGGCGGGGATTTGACCGAGGGTGTGGTAAATGGGCATAAGCGTTTGATTCAGAATGATGTGATCCCTTTACGCACCGGGGGCGTGCGATGGGGTGGTTTTGTGGAAACGTTTGGCCTTGCCCGCATTTTGGCGGGCCATTTCTTTTTGGACCGCCGCGCGTTCTTCTTCGGGGAGGTGCAAGACACTTTGGCACTCCAGGGAACAGGTGCCCTCGTGCTGCTCCGCGCAAGCGGGGCATTGGAGGAAGAGCAGGTTGCAGGCGGTGTTGGCGCAATTGGTGTGGCGGTCAGACAGGGCGTCGCACTGGTGGCAGTGGGACACCACTTCGTTGGAAATGGCTTCGCCCAGGCGGTCGTCAAACACAAAATTCTTGCCGTGGAACTTGTTGGGCAGGCCTTGTTCCTTGACTTGGCGGGCGTAGTCGATGATGCCGCCGTGCAGCTGGTTCACGTTGGTGAACCCGTGGTGCTTGAGGAAGCTGGAGGTTTTTTCGCAGCGGATCCCGCCGGTGCAGTAGAGCAAAACGGGTCGGTCTTCTTTGCCCTGGAGCAGGTCCAAGACTTCGGGGAGCTCTTCGCGGAAGGTTTCGGCCTCGGGTTTTAGAGCGCCTTCGAAGTAGCCAATTTCGCTTTCGTAGTGGTTCCGAATGTCTACCACCACGGCGTCGGGATGAACCATCAGGTCGTTCCATTCGGCGGCGGTCACGTGGCGGCCCACGTCGGTGACGTCGTAGGTTCCGGCGGGGAGGCCGTCGGCCAAAATATGCGGCCGCGCTTTTACTTGGAGCTTCAAAAAGCTTTTGCCGTCGTCTTCCACGGCAATTTTCAAGGGAACTCCCTGAAATTCCGGCCAGGCATGAAGTTCTTGGACAAAGCGGTCCCAGTGGTGCTCTGGCACGTTCATTTGGGCATTGATGCCTTCGTGGGCCACGTAAATGCGGCCCAAACACTGCAGGGCATCCCACTGCGCATACAGCCGGTCCCGAACGTCGTCGGGGCCATCCAAATAGACATAGCGGTAAAAGCTGACGGTACGGCGCTGAAAGGGTTCAGCGTTCAGCCGGACCTGCAAGGTCTCGCGGTCGTATTTGTTGACAAGGTGTCTACCCGGTTGCAGCGACTTTTCCCCCATGGTACAAAGGTACAAATCGCACAAGGAGTGAAAATTTGACTTTTGTCAGTTTGCAAGATGCCTCTTGGCGCGCCAAAAGAGCCCCAGGAAGATCCCCCACCGAATCGCTTGGACACGGCACGGGGTCGTACCTTTGAATCATGAGACCATTGCCTTGGAAATCGGAAGCAGGAAGGCCCTTGGTGGTAGCCGGACCTTGCAGCGCAGAAAGCGAAATGCAGGTGCTGGAGACGGCCCAGGCCTTGGCGGCCAGCGGCCGCGTGAGTGCTTTCCGTGCAGGGATTTGGAAACCGCGTACCCGCCCCGGTTCCTTCGAAGGAATTGGCGGAACCGCCTTGGACTGGTTGGTAGCCGCCCGCGCCGCAACGGGACTGCCCATTATGACCGAAGTAGCCAATGCCCAACACGTTGAGGCGTGTTTGAAAGCAGGCTTCGATGCCGTGTGGATTGGCGCTCGGACCACCGTCAACCCGTTTTACGTGCAAGAAATTGCCGAGGCCCTGCGCGGGGTGGACGTGCCCGTTTGGGTCAAAAACCCCATCCATTCCGACGTGGGTCTGTGGATTGGCGCATTGGAACGCCTGGACAAAGTAGGGATTCGCCACCTGGCTGCGGTGCACCGCGGATTTTACGCTGACCGGCCCGAGCCTTTCCGAAACGACCCCAAGTGGGAACTCAGTTTTGCTTTGCGTACCCGGGTGCCTGACGTGCCCATTGTGTGCGACCCTAGCCACATCGCCGGGAAGCGCAACCTGGTGGAACAAGTGGCGCAAACGGCCATGGACTTGCAGCTGGACGGGTTGATGATTGAAGTGCATCCCACCCCCGAAAAAGCCCTCAGCGACGCCGACCAACAACTCACACCCTCCGCCTTGGTGAGCCTGCTGGAACGCCTGGAAATGCGCAACCAACTCCCTGCAGACCCCCAGGCTTTGACCCAACTGGCCGATCTCCGCGGCACCCTGGATGAATTGGACAGTGAATTGGTTCAGCTGCTGCAGCAACGCATGGAAACCGTGGCATCCATTGGCGATCTGAAAGCCGAACATGCCATGACGGTCTTTCAATTGGACCGCTTTTCCCACATTTTCAAAGCGCGCGGCGAAGAAGCCAAAAACCTCGGCGTGCACCCCGGGCTGATTGAAGAACTGTTCCAAGTGGTGCACAAGTATTCCGTCCAGAAACAAATCGAAGTGCGAAAGGACCGGACCCCAGAAGCCGACTCCGAACGTTCGTAACGGCAACCGCGCATGGCCCTGACGAAAATGCCCAAACGCTGGATTTGGCCCGCACCCGTGGGGGCAGAAGTTCAGGCTTTGACCGACGCCCTGGGCGGAGAGTCTGCCTTGGCGCGGGTTTTTTGGTCCCGCGGACTGCAGACCTTGGAAGACGTCCGCGCCGCCTACCCCCCTTTGAATCTGGACCGTTCCGTCCTGGAGGCGGAACTGCAACCCTGGGCCTTGGCAGACATGGCCCTGGCCGTAGCCGAGGTGCTGCGAGCCCGCGAAGCGGGCGAGCAAGTGACGGTTTACGGCGACTACGACGTGGACGGAACCACGTCGGTGGCACTGGTAGCTCACTTTTTGCAGCACAACGGATGGAAGGTCCACACCTACATTCCCGACCGAATCCGCGAAGGCTACGGCCTGGGTACGTTGGGGGTTCAAGCCGCTGCCGAATCCGGTAGCCGCTTGCTGGTGGCCTTGGACTGCGGCATCAAATCCCACCGCGAAATTGCCGAAGCCAACGCCTTGGGCATGCGGGTGGTGGTCTGCGACCACCACACCCCCGACGACACCCTGCCCCCGGCAGCGGCCGTGCTCAACGCCAAACGAACGGACGACCCCCATCCCTTCAAAGAATTCAGTGCCTGCGGCGTCGGGTTTTTGCTCTGCCTGGCCCTGGCACAAAAATTAGAGGAATTGGGCGATCCGGAGGCCAAGAAAGACCTGTGGGAATGGGTGGACCTGGTGGCCGTGAGCATTGGCGCGGACTTGGTCCCAGTCGTTGGGCTCAACCGGAAGTTGGTGCAGATGGGCCTTCACCGCATGAACACCGACCCCCGGCCCGCTTGGAGCACCTTGCTTCGCTCCCGAAAAAGCGCAGTACTGACCCTGGACGACGTCGGATTTGGCATTGCCCCCCGCATCAACGCCGCCGGGCGCATGGCCCACGGGCATTTGGCGGTGGACCTGCTCATGGCGCCCACGGAGTCGGTTTTGGAGGAGGTGGCGCAAATTGTGGAAGCCCACAACACCGAGCGTCGAGCCACGGACCAGCACATGTTGACCGAGGCGTTGGAACTTTTGGAGCCTTTTTCAGGCGCGGCCGGCTTGGTCTTGTATGCGCCCAATTGGCACAAGGGGGTGGTCGGCATTGTGGCCCAACGGGTGGTCGAAGCGGTGTACAAACCGACGGTGGTACTGACGCAGTCCGGGACGGTGTTGGCCGGAAGTGCCCGAAGCGTCGAAGGGTTTGACTTGTATGCGGCCCTGCTGGCCTGCAGCGAACACCTGGTGCAGTTTGGCGGACACCG
>JBILEM010000158.1:0-4054 GCA_044352085.1 Schleiferiaceae bacterium | reverse complement strand
CCACGTGCACCGGCCCACCCGGATCAGCGCCTTGGGCGAACCGGTCAATTTGGTTCCCCAAATTGCGGTGGAAAAATCCATCCAAAGCCGCATGCTGCGCGGGTGGGACGTGGCACCCGCCGACGACTACCTGGAGTCCCGCGTTCCGCTGTTGTTCAACCACGACCTGATCATCAGTGCCGCCGCCCCCCGCACCTCCTTGACCTCCTACTTTTACAAAAACGCCGACTCCGACGAGGTCCTCTTTGTCCACCAAGGTTCCGGCACATTGCGCACGTTTTTGGGCCAAATCCCGTTTTCGTACGGCGATTATTTGGTGATTCCCCGGGGCATGATTTACCAAATCGACTTCGACACCCCCACCAACCGCTTGCTCATCACCGAAAGCCACAGCCCGGTGGTCACGCCCAAGCGCTACCGAAACGAGTTTGGCCAGCTGCTGGAGCACAGTCCTTACTGCGAGCGGGACATTCGCCGGCCGGTGAATTTGGAAACCCACGACGAAGTGGGCGAATTTGTGATCAAGATCAAGAAACAAGGCATGCTCCACTCGGCTGTCTACGAAACCCATCCGTTCGACGTGGTGGGCTGGGACGGCCACAACTACCCCTATGCCTTTTCTGCCCACGACTTTGAGCCCATTACCGGCCGCATCCACCAGCCGCCGCCCGTGCACCAAACCTTTGAAGGCCACAATTTTGTGATCTGCACCTTTGCCCCCCGGCTGTACGACTACCACCCCAAAGCCATCCCGGCGCCCTACAACCACTCCAACATCGACTCCGACGAGGTTCTGTACTACGTCGACGGCGATTTCATGAGCCGGAACCATGTCGAAAAAGGATTTTTCTCCCTCCATCCGGGCGGAATTCCCCACGGCCCGCACCCCGGCGCGTACGAGCGGTCCATCGGCCAAAAACAGACGCTCGAGTTGGCCGTCATGATCGATACCTTTAAGCCCCTCTGGCTGACTCCGCAGGCCTTGCACATTCAAGACCCCGAGTACTACCTGTCCTGGAAAGAATAACAAAACTTTAGCTGCTCCCTTCATGGAAGATTTCCTCCCCCTCAACGGCACCGACCACGTCGAATTTATCGTCGGCAACGCCAAGCAAGTGGCCCATTTCTACAAAACCGCCTTCGGGTTCCAAGACCTGGCCTACTGCGGACTGGAGACCGGCGTGCAAGACCGCACCTCCTATGTGCTGCGGCAAGACAAAATCACCCTGGTGATCACCGCCCCCATGACCCCGGAATCTCCCCTGCACGACCACCTGCGTTTGCACGGCGACGGCGTCAAGAACATTGCCCTCTGGGTAGACGACGCCCGTAAGAGCTGGGAGGAGACCACCCAACGCGGCGCAGAAAGTGCTTTTGAGCCCTATGAGATTTCCGACGAGCACGGCACCGCCGTCCTCAGCGGCATCAAAACCTACGGGGACACCGTGCACGTTTTTGTGGAGCGCAAAAATTATACGGGCGCCTTCTTGCCCGGCTACAAACCGCTCCACCGCGAACACCAACCCGCCCCCGTTGGCTTGAAATTCATCGACCACATGGTGGGCAACGTGAATTGGGGCGAGATGAACAAGTGGGCCGAGTTTTACTCCCGCGTCATGGGCTTCTCCCAGCTCATCTCCTTTGACGATAAGGACATTTCCACGGACTACACCGCTTTGATGTCCAAGGTCATGAGCAACGGCAACGGCCGGGTCAAGTTCCCCATCAACGAACCTGCTGAGGGCAAGAAGAAGTCCCAAATTGAGGAGTACATCAACTTCTACCGCGGCTCCGGCGTGCAGCACATTGCCGTGGCCACCGACAACATTGTGGAAACCGTAACGGCCCTCAAGGAGCGCGGCGTCGAATTCCTCTACGTACCCACCACCTACTACAAAGACATTCTGGAACGCGTCGGTCCCATCGAAGAAGATTTGGAGCCCTTGCAGCGCTTGGGCATCTTGATTGACCGCGACGAGGACGGCTACTTGCTTCAGCTGTTCACCAAGCCGATTATGGACCGCCCCACGGTATTTTTTGAGATTATCCAACGCCGGGGTGCCAAGAGTTTTGGCAAAGGCAATTTCAAGGCGTTGTTTGAGGCCATCGAGCACGAGCAAAGCCTCCGCGGAACCCTGTAAACGCCCACACCAACCGTTTCTCTTGCCCTTGAAACGACGGGGCCGCTCCGGAAGGAGCGGCCCCTTTTTTATGTCCGCCGGCCAAGGCATTCTCCCGGAGGCCATGTGCCCATCGCCCGGACGAAAGGCGCAAAAAAAAGCCTCCCCGTTTCCGAGGAGGCTTTTGGTTTCCCAAAGGGAAGTCGATTACTTCTTCACCAAAGTGATGTCTTGGTTCAAGGTGATTGCACCCAGATCTGGATCTACCTCGGTCAACTGGCCTTTCAAAACCAGGGTCGTTTTATCCCAAGATTGGATACCCCAACGCGTTTTCAGGCCATCGGCATCCACCCAAATCAAGGAATCCAAACCGGTATCTCCGGCTTCCTTGGCATACCAAGTACCACTCAACGTTTCGTTGATCGTGTCCGCAATAGGACTTCCAAAAGCATTGATTGTAACCGTGAGGTTAAGTAAGCCGGACAAGGGATTGGTCCCTCCCGCTTCGCCCAAAGCCATGCCTACGTTCGTGCTGGGGTCAATCACGTTGTCCGTAATGGTAACGGGGAAGCCCATGATGGTAGCATTTTGGTCAAAGTTGGTGACGCTGAAAGTGCCGTCAATCTGCTCTTCCAACGTAGGCTTAGAACAAGAAGTCAGCGTTGCGCCCAACCCCACCAGGGCGATCGCAACATGGAATAGGTTTTTTCTCATAAAGTCAAAGGTCGCAATAATTGAGCCACGCTTTAACCCGGGTTGCAGGATTTACTAAAATCCATGGGCGATTTACGTCTGTGGTCCCGTAAATAAAAAACCCCGCTCAGAGGCGGGGTCTTACGGGGTGAATGCAAGAAGTTTATTGCTGACGAACGAATCCAAATTCAATTTGGGCGTTCACGCCTTGTCCTTGGAAATCAACGGTTTGACGTGTGCGCAGTCGAATCATATCTTCGGCCAAGAGCAAAATGGCGTACCGGGTAGTTGTGCCGTCGGTTTGCGTAACAATTACCGAATCCAAAACGGTGGACTCTCCTTCCTTGACCAACCAGCTCCCTGCGCCGCTGTCATTGAATGGGAAGTCGATCACCTGGGTGATGGCATTCACACTCATGGTGGCGTTGAAGTTGTAATTGATGGAGCTGGGGGTGTTTTTTGACGCGTTTACCAGCGTAAACACCGATGTGGGGTCAATGGTTTTGTCATCGGCGACAACCGGCAATACCTGTCCGCCCAATGAAATGGTCCCATTGGCCGTAATGTCGTTGACCAACCAGGAGCCTTCCAACTTGTCCGCTACCGTTGGTTTTTTGCAGCTGGTCAGTGCACCCAGCACCGCCACTGCTATGAAAATTTTTCTAACCATGGACCGAAGATAGGGTTTTGCCCGTTAATTCGAATACGGTGATTTCCGGCCAAATGCCCACGCGGCCGGGAAAGGCCAGGTAGCCGAAGCCGCGGTTCACGTAAAGCGTTTTGCCACTGGCGGGGTCCGTGTAGGAGCCGGCCCATTTGGGGTATTTCCATTTTACCGGACTCCACTGAATCCAACCGGGAATCTCAATGCCAAATTGCATGCCGTGGGTGTGGCCGCTCAGGGTCAGACCAATGTTGGCGGGGTGCTTTTTCACCACCGCATCAAAGTGCGAGGGGTCGTGGCTGAGTAGAATTTTGGGGTGCGCGGGATCCAAACCGGTCAGTGCCTGGTTTAAGTTGCCGTACTGCGGAAAGGGGGGAAGTCCCCAGTTTTCTACGCCGACCAGGTCCAACCGCTGGCCATCCCGTTCCAAGGCCACGGATTCGTTAAGGAGAAGGCGCCATCCCAATTCGGCATGGGTGGCCTTCAGGGCCTCGAAATTTGCTTTTTTGGCTTCGTTGGAGGGCCACTGCCAGTAGTCGCCGTAGTCGTGGTTGCCCAAGATGGAATACACGCCGCC
>JBILEM010000157.1:0-4064 GCA_044352085.1 Schleiferiaceae bacterium | reverse complement strand
ATGGAAAACAGGTGGCTATTTTGGTTCCCACTACCCTTTTGGCCTTCCAGCACCACAAAACCTTCCGCAAACGGTTGTCCAATTTTCCGGTTCGCGTGGACTACCTGAACCGCACCCGGAGCGCCAAGGAAACCAAAGCCATCCTCCAAGACCTGGCGGACGGAAAAATCGACATCCTCATTGGCACCCACAAACTGGTCGGGAAAGACGTCCATTTCAAGGACTTGGGGCTATTGATTATCGACGAAGAACAGAAATTTGGCGTCAACGTCAAAGACAAGCTCAAAACCCTGCGGGTGCATTTGGATACGCTTACGCTCACCGCCACCCCCATTCCGCGCACCCTGCAATTTTCGTTGCTCTCTGCCCGGGACCTGAGCGTCATGACCACGCCCCCGCCCAACCGACAGCCCATCGAAACCCACGTGATGGGATTTTCCGAAGACGTCGTGCGCGACGCCATTCAGTACGAAATGTCCCGCGGTGGCCAGGTTTTCTTCATCCACAACCGCATCGAGAACATCCAAGAAGTGGCCGGAATGATCCAGCGCTTGGTGCCCGATGCCAAGGTGGGCATTGCCCACGGCCAACTGGAAGGCCACAAGCTGGAAACCCTGATGCTGTCTTTCATGGAGGCCGAATTCGATGTTTTGGTGAGCACTACCCTCATTGAAAGCGGGCTGGACGTGCCCAACGCAAACACCATTGTAATCAACCAGGCCCACCGCTTTGGCCTGAGCGACCTCCACCAAATGCGCGGCCGCGTTGGACGCAGCAACCGCAAGGCCTTTTGCTACCTCTTGGCGCCGCCCCTGAGTTCCCTGCCCGACGAATCCCGCAAACGCCTCCAAGCGCTGGAACAGTTCTCCGACCTCGGCAGCGGCTTTAAAATTGCCCTCCGGGATTTGGAAATCCGCGGTTCCGGCGACCTGCTGGGGGCCGACCAAAGCGGATTCATCAACGACCTGGGCTTTGACACCTACCAGAAAATTTTGGCCGAGGCGGTGGCGGAGCTGAAAAAGACCGACTTCAAAGACCTCTTCACCGATGTCCGCGGCGGCTGGAACCCCCAAGAAGCGGACTGCCTTATCGACACGGACTTGGAGGTTTTGCTGCCGGATTCGTACGTCAATTTTGTGGAGGAACGCCTCAAACTGTACCAGGCGCTGGACGCCCTTTCCACCCCCGAGGAGTTGGCCCAATTCCAAGCGGGGCTGGTGGACCGTTTTGGCCCCCTTCCCCCGGCTGCCGTTCGCTTGCTTCAGGCGGTACGCGTGAAATGGCTTGGCACAAAAATTGGACTGGAAAAGCTGGTCATCAAACAAGGGAAAGCCGTGGGCTATTTTCCAGCAGATGCCCAGTCCGACTACTACCAATCGCCTGCCTTCCACGCCGTGCTCAACGCCCTTCAAACCCATCCGCTTCGTTTCCGGATGAAACAAAAAAACGAACGCCTTACCTTGTTGAGCGAACCCGTGCCCCATTTGGAAGCCGCGTTGGAAATGCTTCACCTCTTGTTGCCCTCGCCTGAACCGCACTTAGTCCCATGATACGCGCCGAACACATTACCAAAAAATACGCCGAACACACGGCCCTGAACGACGTCAGTTTGCACATCCCCAAAGGAAGTCTGTACGGACTTTTGGGACCCAATGGCGCCGGAAAGACGACTTTTTTGCGCATTCTCAACCAGATCATTGACCCCGACCAAGGCCAGGTTTTGCTGGACGGACGGCCCCTGCGCCGCGAGGACATTGCCCGGATTGGCTATTTGCCCGAAGAACGCGGGCTGTACAAAAAAATGGCCGTTGGGGAGCAAGCACTCTACCTGGCCCGCCTCAAAGGACTTTCGGAGGCCGAGGCCAAAAAGCGGTTGGTGCACTGGTTTGAAAAATTGGGTATGGAGGCCTGGTGGGACAAGAAAATCGAAGAATTGTCCAAAGGCATGGCCCAAAAAGTCCAGTTTGTAACGACCGTATTGCACCAGCCGGACGTTTTGATTTTTGACGAGCCTTTTTCCGGCTTTGACCCCGTCGCCGCCCAGCAAATTCGCGAGGAAATGCTGGAGTTGCACCGCAACGGAACCACCCTTTTGTTCTCTACCCACCGGATGGAAAATGTGGAGGAAATGTGCACCCACATTGGGCTGCTCAACCGTTCCAAACGCGTGTTGGAAGGCACCGTGGCCGACATCATCCGCAGCCACCGCACCCACCGGTACAACGTGGTCTACCAAACCCCTGCAGGCACAGACCTACCCGCCGATGCCTTGCAAGCATTCTCCGTGCTATCGGACGACGCCCTCCCCGCAGCGGATTGGCGCGAAGGCCGGTCCCTCAGCGTCCAGCTGGAACCCACCGGCCAACTGAACGACGTACTGGCGGCTTTGCTGCCGCATGCCGCCGTTTTGGAAGCCCAAGAGGCCGTCCCCAGCATGAACGATATTTTCATTGAAACCGTACAAAAGGCCACCGCATGAACCCCATTTGGATTGTTGCCCAACGCGAATTTTTGACCCGGGTGCGGAAACGCACGTTTTTGGTTATGACCCTTCTGGGTCCCTTGTTCTTTGGCTTGCTTATGGTGGCCCCCGCCTTGCTTGCCTCCCTGCCCGAAGGCCCCAAAAAAATCTTGGTGGTGGACCACAGCTACCTCTTGGTAGGAGAAAAAGGGGTCAGCGACGCCCAGTACGAGTTTTTGAAACCTTCGCCCAAGGCTCTGAAATCCGGCAAGGAGATTTTGGAAACCAATTCGTCCTACGACGGCCTGCTGTATTTGCCCCCTAGCGAAAACAACGACCCCGATTTCATCCTGAAAAATGCGAAGCTCTTCACCTTGGAGGAATTGCCCATTTCGTTGGTTGGAGCCATGGAAGACCAACTGGAACAAAAGGCCTACGAGCAAAAACTGCGTCTGGAAGGGGTAGACCCCGAAGTGGTAAAGCGTGCCGAAACCAACGCCCGTCTTTCTTCCGTACTGATTGGGGAGGAAGGCGAGGAGGAAAACAGCGCCCGAGAGTTCAAGATGATTCTGGGCCTTTTTGCCGGATACCTGATCTACATGTTCGTCTTTTTGTACGCCACCCAAATCATGCGTGGAGTCATTGAAGAAAAGACTTCCCGCATTGTGGAAGTGATTATTTCTTCGGTCAAACCCATGCAACTTATGCTCGGCAAAATTATCGGCATTGCCGGCGTCGGCTTCTTGCAATTCGTCATCTGGGTAGGGCTGACAGCTGCCTTGTATGTGGGCCTGAGTGCAACGCTTTTGGCGGACGCTTTCAATCCCGAAACCATTGCCCAAATGCAGGCCCAGCCGGAAGCTGGGGGCATGGCCACCGAGGTCCTCAGCGCGTTGCAGTCCATCAACTACCCCTTGGTTTTGACCTCCTTCCTCTTTTATTTTATAGGAGGCTACCTGCTCTACGGGGCGCTGTTTGCGGCCGTTGGCTCCGCGGTGGATGCGGAGTCGGACACCCAGCAGTTCATGCTTCCTTTGACCCTCCCGCTGATTTTGGCCTTGCTGGTCTCCATGCGGATTATGGAGTCCCCAGACAGTCCGTTGGCCTTTTGGTTCTCCATCATTCCCTTTACCTCGCCCGTGGTGATGATGGTGCGTATCCCGTTTGGCGTACCGATGTGGGAGCTCGGATTGTCTATGGTTCTCCTGGTCGTCGGATTTTTGGGCACCACGTGGTTGGCCTCCCGGATTTACCGCATTGGAATCTTGTCGTACGGGAAAAAAGCGTCGTTCAAGGACTTGTGGAAGTGGCTTCGGACGGCAGAATAAACCCGCTCGGCTGGACGGAAGCGCTGGACCAATGGGACGCGGTTTGGGCCCACCTCTCCGCGCCTGAACCCGGTGTGGAGCGCTGGGCCGTGGTAGACTGCGGCACCAACACCTTCAACCTGCTGATTCGAGATACGAACCAACCCACAGCATTGGGCAGCGGCAAACTCCCCGTTAAGCTGGGCATGGGCGGCCTGACGAACGGATTGCTTGCGCCGGACTCCATGGACCGCGGCATTTTGGCCTTGCAGAAATTCGTTGAAACAGCGAAACGG
>JBILEM010000008.1:0-13572 GCA_044352085.1 Schleiferiaceae bacterium | reverse complement strand
AGTCGAGGCCAATTTGGAGTTTGCCGAGTTGACCAATGCCCGCAAGTTGGCACCGACCGAATACCGTTTTCATCCCCAGCTCGGTTATGTAACCTTGAACACGTCCCTGAATCAGGACGAGGTGTTGGCGGTGGCCTACCAGTATACCGCAAACGGCCGCATGTACCAGGTGGGGGAGTTTTCCAACGACGGAATTAACCCGCCGAAAACGCTGATTTTGAAACTTCTGAAGAGTCCGGTCTTGAATGTGCGCATGCCGATTTGGGACTTGATGATGAAGAATGTGTACAGCTTGAACGCTTTCCAGTTGTCGCAAGAGGATTTCCGTCTGGATATCCTGTACCGAAACGACGCAACGGGTTTGCCCATTCCGTTCCTGCCGCAGTCCAGCATCAAAGACCAGCTCTTGGTGCAGGCTCTTGGTACGGACAAAGTCAACAGCAACGGCGACCCCTTTCCCGACGGAATTTTCGATTACGTTGAAGGGATCACAGTCCATGCCCAAACCGGTCGCATCATTTTCCCGGTTTTGGAGCCCTTTGGAAGTTCGTTGTCGGAAAAATTGACCACCGAAGCGGAGCGCAAACGCTATGTTTTTCAGCAGTTGTACGACTCCACTCGGTTCCGGGCCCAGGCCGAGACCCAGTTAAATAAATTTGTGATCAAAGGCCGCTACAAAAGTGCCGGTGGATCGGTGATTCAGCTCAATGCCTTCAACATTCCCCGGGGGTCCATTTCCGTGACGGCAGGAGGGACCAAACTGACCGAAAACCAGGATTTCACGGTGGATTATGCCTTGGGCCAGGTCCGCATTTTGAACGAAGCCCTGTTGTCCAGCGGCGTTCCCATTCGGGTCAGTTTTGAAAACAACTCGTTGTTCAATTTCCAAACCAAGACGTTCGTTGGAACCACCTTTGAACACAAGTTCAATCCCAATTTGACGGTGGGAGGGGCCTTGCTGAACATGCGCGAGCGGTCCTTGACCCAAAAAGTAAACGCCGGGGAGGAGCCCATCAACAACACCATCTGGGGACTCAATACCCAGTTCCAGAAGAACTTGCCGCAGGTCACCAAGCTGCTGGACAAGTTGCCTTTGATTTCGACCAAGGAACCGAGTTCGTTGCAGTTCCAAGGCGAAGTGGCCCAACTGCTTCCGGGGACTCCGCGGAGCATCCGATTGACCGGGTCGGCCACCACCTACATCGACGACTTTGAAGGCGCCCAAACGCAAATCGACCTGCGCGGGAACAATACGTGGACCCTGGCCAGCGTGCCCGAAGGACAGCCCCGGCTGTTTCCGGAGGCTGCGCTCAACAATTCCATAGGATACGGCTTCAACCGGGCCCGAACGTCTTGGTACATCATTGACCCCACGTTCTTTGCCAACACCGCAGCCACCCCGCAGAACATTCGCCAAAACCCCGCCATCTTGTCGGACCACCGCCAGCGGATGGTGCCCATCAACGAGGTGTTCCCCAACCTGCCGGTGCAACCGGGCATGGCCCGAAACATCGCCATGTTCGACGTGGCCTTCTATCCCCAAGAACGCGGACCTTATAATTTTGACGTGGAGGGCCTCTCGGGAATTTCTTCCGGTTTGGACAACGCAGGCAAACTCAACGACCCCAAATCCCGCTGGGGCGGTTTGATGCGGTCCTTGCAAATCAACAATTTCGAGGAGCAGAACATCGAATTCATCCAGTTTTGGGTGATGGATCCGTTCTACGGCGACCCTACTGCAACCGGGGGAGATGTCTATTTTCATTTGGGCAACCTGAGCGAAGACATCCTCAAGGACGGCAGGCAGAGTTTCGAAAATGGACTTTCTCCCTTGGGTCTGCGCGACGACCTGGACTCCTCGGCCTGGGGATATACCTCCCGCTACCAACCGATTACGGAAGCATTTGGCACGGATCCCACCGCCCGCGGTTTTCAAGATGTCGGCATGGATGGACTGTCCGATGCCGACGAATTGCGTTGGAAGTATGCCTTGGCAGAAACCTACGTGGAGCGCCTGACAAATCTTTACGGGTCCGGTTCCACGTTGGTTCAAGCGGCAATTCAAGACCCAGCGGGAGACAACTTTCAGTATTTCCGAGGCGATGATCTGGACAACGCAGATGCCGATATCCTCGCCCGGTACAAGCGCTTCAACAGTCCGCAGGGGAATTCGAACACCGAAACCGTGAACGGCATACCTGCTTCTTCCACCAACATGCCCGACAAGGAGGACATCAACCGGGACCAGACCATGAACAAGGCGGAGTCCTATTTTCAGTACAAGGTTTCGATGCGTCCGGAAGATTTGGTGGTAGGAGAGAATTACATCGCGGATATCTTCGAGACCACCACAGACGAATTGCCGGACCAAACCCGCAAGCCGGTGCGTTGGATCCAGTTTAAAATCCCCGTTTTTGAGCCCGAAGCCCGCGTCGGGGGTATTTCGGATTTTCGGTCCATCCGTTTTCTGCGCATGGTCCTGAAGGGATGGGACTCGTCGGTGGTACTGCGTTTTGCCCGGCTGGACTTGGTGCGGGGCGAATGGCGCCGGTATCCGTTCTCCTTGGATGGCCTTCGCGAGGAAGTTCCCACCGACCAGGGCAGCGGCACCACCTTTGCGGTAAATGCGGTAAACTTGGAAGAAAACGGGGGAAAAGTTCCTGTTCCGTACGTCTTGCCCCCCGGAATTGACCGCCAAATCCTGTTGGCCAGCACGGCTGCAGTTCCCCAGAACGAACAAGCGATTAGCATGCGGGTATGCGGCCTTCGCGACGGCGATGCCCGTGCGGTTTTCAAAAACATGTCGGTGGACATGCGCTGGTACAAACGCCTCCGTTTGTTTGTGCACGCCGAAGCCGCGGGCGTAGAAAGCCAATTGAAAGACAACGACTTGTCCATCTTCATCCGCTTGGGCAACGACTATTCCCAGAACTACTACGAGTACGAACTACCCCTCAAAGTCACTCCTTGGGGGATCAAAGATCCCGATGCTATTTGGCCGGATGCCAACCACGTGGACTTGCCTCTGGAAGTACTTACCGCCTTGAAATTGGAACGCGATCGCCTGATGCAGATTGACCCCACTTGGTTGATTTCCAACCCCTATTCCAAAGATTCTGCCGGAGCCACTTTCCGGGTAGTGGGCGTGCCGAACTTAGGTTTGGTGCGCACGGTGCTGATTGGCGTCCGCAACAGCAAGAAACGTGAAGCAGGCGGCTCCGACGACGGCTACGACAAATGCGCCGAGGTCTGGATCAACGAATTCCGCATGGCGGACTTTGAAAACGAAGGGGGAGAGGCCGCCACAGCCCGCGCCAGCATCAAACTGGCGGACTTGGGTCAGGTCGTCGCCACCGGCCTGTACAGCGGCGTCGGATTTGGTGCCATCGACCAGGGCCCCACCGAACGGAACCGGTTTGCCTCGGCCTCTTACGACGTGCAAGGAAACCTGGAATTGGGCAAAGTCTTGGGGTCGCAACGCCTTAAATTGCCGCTCTTCGTGAGCATGGCGCAGGAGTTCAAAACCCCGCAGTACAACCCCCTGAATCCCGATATCCAGGTGGACGACGCTGTCAAGAACTTGCCCAACGCCGCAGAGCGGGACTCCCTGCGTGCTTTGGTCAAAGACCTCACCCAGCGCCGCAGCTTGGCCCTGACCAACGTCCGCGTAGACCGTTCCGCGGCGGCCATGAAGAAGAATCCGACTCCCTTGGACCTCTCCAATTGGAATGCCACTTATTCCTTCAACGAGGTACTCCGCCGTGATGCAAACATCCAGTTTGACAACCGCCAGGATTACCGTGGAGCCCTGGCGTACGTGTACCAAGCCAAGCCTATCACCCTTCGTCCCTTTAAAAAGATCAAGAGCAAAAACTTGGCACTTGTTCGGGACATCAATTTCAACTTGACGCCCTCGCGATTCAGTGCCCGTTCCGACGTTCAGCGCACCCTGCAGTTGCTCCAAATGCGCAACGTCGACAACCCCCAGTTCAAACTGCCGGTCACGTACAACAAGAACTTCACCATGGAACGCACCTACGACTTGGTGTGGGACCTGAGCCAGGCCATCAAGTTCGACTACAACGCCCGGATGCGCGTTCGCTTCGACGAAAAACCGGGCCCCATGGCCGTGGATTCTGTGCAGTTCTTCTTGCTGGACAACCTGCGCGCCGGTGGACGCCCAACCAACTACCACCAAACCGCCAACATCGGCTGGCAGTTGCCCATCAACAAAATCCCGTATTTGGAGTTTGTCCAACTCCAGGCACGCTACACCGCGGAATACGACTGGCAGACCAATTCGTTGCTTGCGTCTATCAAGAAAATCGACTCCCTGGACTACGGCTACACCATCCAAAATTCCGGCAAATGGTCGCTCACAGGCAACTTGAATTTCAACACCTTTTATAACAAGTTCCCGTTCTTAAAGAAGTTCCAGGCCTCTGCCAACAGAGGAAATGCCACATTGGGTGGACGGGGCATCCCGGCTGCACCCAAACCCCTGGCCGAAGCCCCCAAGGAGGAGAAAAAAGGTCCCCTCTTTGCGATTTTAAAAACAGGCGTGGGCTTCCTGACCATGGCCAAGACGGCCAACCTTTCCTACACCCGAAACACGGGATCGTCTTTGCCAGGCTTCCGCCAATCTCCTGTTTTGTTTGGAGGCGATTTGGGCAGCGGATGGGCCCCCGGATGGGACTATCTGCTCGGATGGCAGGCCCCTATTGACCTCCGCGCGGCCCAGAACGACTGGATGATCAAAAACCGCAACCAGCCCAACCGGTTCCAACGGACACTTACCGAAAACCTGAATGTTCGCGCCCAGGTAGAACCCCTTCCGGAATTCCGAATCGATCTAACGGCCCAGCGCACTTTTGGCGACCAATACAGCAGCACCTACCGGTACAGCACGGGCACGGGCCCAGACACCGCATTTGGACAAGGATTCAGGCACTTCAGCCCCCAACAAATGCAAAACTTCACGCAGTCCTGGTGGGCCTTCTCTTCGGCGTTTGAAAACAGCCCCGAGCCCGAATTCAAGTCCGCCGTGTACGATTTGTTCCGCGCCAACCGCCTGATTTTCTCGGAGCGTTACGCGTTGGACCACCAGGCCAACAACCCCAATTACACTCCTACCTACATCTCTGACCCTGACTCCTCGCGGTACGGCTACGACGGATTCAGTGTCATCCAGCAAGACGTTTTGATTCGGAGCTTCCTGAGTGCCTACGGAGGAGACCCGGCTGCCACGGCCTCCCTGGGGTCGTTCACCAACGGGCTTCCAAGACCCAACTGGAAAGTCAACTACACCGGCTTGCAAAACATCCCCTGGGTCAAACGGAATTTCACCTCGGTCGCCTTGAGCCACGGCTACACCGGAACCCTCACCGCTACCGGCATCCAAACCAACATGCTTCGCGCTCAAAAGCTGGAAGACAACCCGACCAATCCGTTCCCCCGAAACGACAACGGCGATCTTTTGTCGGACTTGCAAGTGGGGCAAATTGCGATGAGCGAGAACTTCAGTCCCTTGGTGGGGGTTCAAGTGCGGACCAAAGCCAATGCCACCTTCAAATTGGACATCAACCGCAGCCGGCAAGTCGCCTTGAGTTTGGCCAACAACCAATTCAACGAAACCAAGTCCCACGACGTCACCTTTGGCGTTGGGTACATCATCCCAGACGTCAAGTTCACGGTGGTGGACCAAGCAGGTGGACGCACCCAGGTCAAGAGCAATTTGGAGCTCAAATTGGACGTCAAATTCAACGACAACCAAACCGTAATCCGAAAGATCCTCGAGGACTTTGTTCAGCCCACCGCTGGCCAACGTCGTACCACCATCAAGTTCACCGCGGACTACCGCTTGAGCCGACGCCTGACCGCCCAAGCGTACTACGACCAGTCGGCCAGCCGCTTCAAAACCGGCAACGCCTTCCCAACGTCCCAGGTGCAGGCGGGTTTTGCCTTTAAATTGAACTTGGGGGGTTGATTGGTTCTAAATTGCGCAACCGACCCCTTTCCCTTTCCCATTTTCTCTCAACGCGATTTACCTTTGCCTAAAATCGGAACCCCATGAACATTCCCAACGACCTTTTCTACACCAAAGACCACGAATGGATTCGCTTGGATGGCGATACCGCTACCGTAGGCATCACGGATTTTGCCCAGTCCGAATTGGGAGACATCGTGTTTATTGACATTCCCACAGAAGGCGAGACCTTAGACGCCGAAGCTGTTTTTGGTTCTGTAGAGGCGGTAAAAACCGTTTCGGATTTGTTTTTGCCTCTTGCTGGTGAGATTTTGGAGGTCAACCCTGCTTTGGACAGCGCTCCTGAAAAGGTGAACGGAGACCCTTACGGCGACGGCTGGATGGTCAAGGTGCGTTTGAACGACGCTGCAGACCGTTCGGGATTGATGACGGCTGAGGCGTACAAGGCCTTGGTTGGTGCCTAACCATTTTTGGAAGTACGCCGGGAACACCACGGCCGCCCTCTGGGCGGCCGTGGTGTCTTTTTTTTCTCTCCAACCTCGGGAAGAACTGCCGGCCCTGTTTTTGTCTTTGACGGATGTATTTCTGCACATCGGAGCCTATACAGGTTTGGCTTTTGCACTCGGTCTGGGCAGGGCACAGCACGAAGTGTGGTCTTGGCGGCGGTTGACCGTGGCCTTTTTCTTGGGAAGTGCCTTGGAAGTGCTCCAACCCCGGATTGCAGGAAGGTTTTTTGATTGGATGGACCTTCTCTCCAATGCCCTGGGAATTTTTTTAGGCACAGTTCTTGCGTCCCTTTTTGCAAAGCGTATCTTTAACCCGTAAAATCTATACGGTATGAAAAACCGCAAAAACCCATTGTTCGATCTTGAACGCCGCCGAGGCTTGTTCATGCAGATAGGTGCAGTCATTGCATTGACCCTTTCTGTACTTGCTTTCGAATGGAAATCCTACGAGGCCACTGCGGGGTCTTTGGGAGATCTGAACGTCACCTTGGAAGACGAGGTTATTCCTTTGACTCAAAAGAACACGCCACCACCACCACCTCCCCCCCAGGCACCACCCGAGGTCATTACCATCGTTGAGAACGATGTAGACATTCCCGAGACCACTTTGGAGTCTACTGAAACCGATCAAAACGATCAGGTAGAAATGATTGAGGAAGTTGGAGAGAACACCGAAGTCTTTGATTTTGTGAGTGTAGAAAATCGTCCGGTTTTCCCAGGTTGTGAACGCGAATCCACCGAAGACGCCAAATTCGATTGTTTCCAATTGAAGGTGCGCCAGTTTGTGGCCAAAGAAACCTCCTACCCGACCATGGCACGTGACATGGGTATTCAAGGCAAAGTGTGGATTTCTTTCATCATTGAAAAAGACGGTTCCATTGCCGACGTAACCATTGAACGCGGAGTGGATAAGTCTTTGGACTCGGAAGCCGTTCGGGTGGTGAAGAAGTTCCCCAGCATGATTCCCGCCAAAGTTTCCGGTCGATCTGTGCGCATGCGCTACTCGTTGCCGGTCAACTTTACCTTGCAATGAGCGAACCATTATCTACTTCTAAAGCCCCCGAACCGGGGGCTTTTTTGTTGCCAGACGCCTTAGTTGAAACGGTTTTGAACGCGGTTTACGCCGCGGGTGCTGCCATTTTGGAGGTCTACGGTCGAGAGGATTTTGGGGTCGAAAACAAGGCCGACGATTCCCCCTTGACCGCTGCCGATCGAGCAGCCCACCGGGTTTTGCAGGCTGCGTTAGAAGCCACCCCGTACCCTGTACTATCAGAAGAGGGACGCGCCATTCCATTTGAAGAACGTTCCCAGTGGGAGTCTTTGTGGGTAGTCGATCCGTTGGACGGCACCAAGGAGTTTATCAAACGGAACGGAGAGTTCACCGTGAATGTTGCGCTGGTGCACCGCGGAGTGCCTGTCTTTGGGGTGGTGTATGCGCCGGTTTTGGGCTGGGTTTTCTTGGGCGATGCCCAGCGGGGAGCTTTTCATGCAGCGGCTGCGGTCTCTTGGACAGAGTTGAAAGGCACTAAACTTCAAAGAGATGTAAGGCAAGAGGCGTTTCGGGTAGTGGCCAGTCGGTCCCACAATTCGGAAGCAACCGAGGCCCTTTTGGCGCGTTGGGAGGAAAAGCACGGCCCATTGGAACGGGTAAGTATGGGCAGTTCCTTGAAGATTTGCTGGGTGGCTGCAGGGCGGGCGGATGCCTATCCCCGTTTGGCGCCAACCATGGAATGGGACACGGCAGCAGGGCAGGCCGTCGCGGAAGCCGCAGGGTGTTCGGTGGTCGTTGTTCAGCACGATGCCGAGGGTAATTTGCACTGGAACAAACCGCTGCGTTACAACCGTCCGGATTTGTTAAATCCTTGGTTCTTGGTGTGCGGCTCGCCCTATCTTTGTACCCATGCCTGAAGCAAGCGATAACCGCGCCCCGTCGGCCCGTCCCGGTGTATTTTCGTGGTCGGATGCCGCGCAATTGATGAAGTTGCGGCTTGCGGCGTCGGTCGTTTTCTCGGCCGTGGCTGGCTTTTTATTGGGCGCTTCGGTCTTACCCGACAATCGGTGGGCGGATCAACTCCTTCCCTTGGTCGTTTTGGTGGCAGGGGGCATGCTGGTGGTAGGCTCCAGCAATGCGTTTAACCAAATTTGGGAGCAAAAGCAAGATGCCTTGATGCACCGCACCCAGGGCCGGCCCCTTCCGTCCGGACGCATGTCGGTTCGCCAAGCGTGGGCAGTAGCCCTTGTAAGCGGTGTCATGGGCCTTGTCGGGTTGTTTTGGCTGAATCCTTTGACGGGCGCTTTTGGGGCGCTTAGCATTGCCTTGTATGTTCTTTTTTACACCCCGCTCAAAGCCCAAACCCCGTGGGCCGTTTTGGTGGGGGCGTTTCCGGGGGCCATTCCGTCTTTGTTGGGATGGGTGGCGGCTACCGGTCGTTTTGGTATAGAACCGGGCGTTTTGTTTGCCGTTCAGTTTGTTTGGCAATTCCCCCATTTCTGGGCCATTGCCTGGATGGCCTACGACGACTATGCCCGTGCCGGGTACTTTTTGTTGCCCAACCGCGTCAAAGACCGTTCGGCCACCTACGGTTCCTTTGTTTACGCCACCTTCATGGTGGGAATTTCCTTGTTGCCCGCCTCCGGATTGACGGGGTCGCTTAAACTTTCGTGGTTGGGAGCGGTTTTGGTATTGGGAGTAGGGGTTTGGGTTATTGCAGCGGCGCTTCGTATGCACCGGCAACCGTCCGACGCTCAGGCGAGAAAGCTCATGCTCACCACCATTGGGTACTTGACCCTGGTGCAAATTATTTACGTAATCGATCACACTTTGTTGCATGGAACAGTCGGTTTCCTCTTCGACCGCTAAGGCGGCCAAGCCCCTTTTGTGGATTGGCATGGCTTCAATGGCCATGGCTTTTGCCGGGCTAACCTCCGGGTATGTGGTGGCTCGCTCCGCTTTGGTGGCCAAAGGTCAGTGGGCGGAAGTGCCCTTACCCACCTGGTTTTGGGCCTCCACCGCCTTGGTGGTAGTAGGCAGTGTGCTAATGCAGCGCGCTCTTGCGCAAGCCAAGCGGGGGAATCAAGGACAAGTGGTGTCTACCTTGTGGCTGGCAGTTTTGGTAGGATTGGGTTTTTTGGTGACGCAATTCTTGGGAGGTCAGGAATTACTGGCACAGGGATACTATTTCACGGGTTCCCAAAGCACCCAAGCCGGGAGTTGGTTGTACGTGATTGCCTGGTTCCACTGGATGCACGCTTTAGCGGGAACGATTGTCCTTTTGGTAACCGCCCGCCAGGCGAGCAAAGGGGCTTATGGGCCTGAGAATTGGGCAGGTCTGGACCGGGCTGGTTTATTTTGGCATTTCTTGGACGGATTGTGGATTTACCTCGTTCTATTCTTGGCGTTTCTTCGTTAACTTTGCGCTCCGACATTAACGATCTATCCATGTCTGCACACCCCGCACCTGCTGCAACGACCTCCCGCTGGGGAGGAGGGAACGAGCCCTTGCGCGCCGAATACGGCAAGCTAATGATGTGGTTCTTCTTGATTTCCGACGCCTTGACGTTTTCGGGATTCTTGACGGCCTATGGCTTAATGCGTTTCAAATTTGAAAGCTCTTGGCCCATTGCCGAGAACGTGTTTACGCACTTCCCCGGAATCGAAGGCGATCAGCCTCTGTTGTACGTGGCTTTGATGACCTTTATTTTGATCATGTCGTCGGTGACAATGGTTTTGGCAGTGAATGCCGGCCACGAAAAGAAGCAAGGCGCGGTGGCTTGGTGGATGCTCGCAACCATCGTAGGAGGAGCCATCTTCTTGGGTTCCCAGGCCTGGGAGTGGTACCACTTTATTCAGGGCGACAAAGGAGGTATTGAATTGGCCGACACCCGCGTAGTGAAGGTGGCCGATGCCGATGGCAAAGTGTTGTCGTTCTCCCAAATAATTCACGGCGATGCCGGTCATGCCAGCAACCACGGCGAGGAATTTGCACAAAGCGATGTTTTTGCCGCTTTCAAGGCGCATCCCGAGTGGAAATTGGTGGAGCCAGGCAAAGGCGGCGCGGTATATGAACACGCCGAAGCCATGTCGCTTTTGGAACGCGGTGCATCCACCGTCCAAGGGGCCAACATGTACCGCAACGAATACGGGAACAAACTGTTTGCGAACTTCTTTTTCTTCATCACGGGTTTCCACGGTTTCCACGTATTCTCCGGTGTTGTTTTCAATTTCATCTTGTTCTACAACGTGTTGTTGGGTACCTATGAGCGCCGCGGCACGTACGGTATGGTGGAGAAAATTGGTCTCTACTGGCACTTTGTCGATTTGGTTTGGGTATTTGTTTTCACCTTCTTCTACCTCGTTTAATTCTCGATCATGGGAGCACACGCACAGCCCTCCGGCACCGGTTGGATTTGGAAAATATTTTGGTTGCTTTTGGCCATTACGGCCGTTGAGGTGGTTTTGGGAATTGTGAAGCCAGAGTTCATGCTGGTGCAATTGGCCGGCACGTCCTTGTTGAACCTGGTATTTATCGGTTTGACCTTGGTCAAGGCCGCCTACATTGTGATGTATTTCATGCACTTGAAGTACGAAGAGACCTTTTTGCAGTGGACCATCTACCTGCCGGTCTTGATTTTGATTCCTTACCTCACCTTTATATTAATTGTAGAGGGCGCGCAGATTTACGCGGCATAAGATGGCACAACTTCCTTCAGCGGCTGGTAAGAAATGGATCTTGGCGCTGCTTTTGGTGGTGCCGGTGACGGTTTACTTGTTGTCTGTGCTTCTCAGCGGAGAAGTGCATTTCAGAACCCTAGAGAAAGTAGGTCCGGGTCCGGATACTGCTTTTTCTTTTTTGGACCAACGCGGTCGGGTTATCACCCAAGACAGTTTGAAGGGAAAGATGGTGGTTTTGAGCTTTTTCTTTAGCTCTTGCCCCACCGTTTGTCCGGCCATGAATATGAACCTCAAGCAGGTGCACGACCGTTTACTGGCCTACAAGGATGTTCAGTTTGTTAGCATTTCCGTAGATCCGGAAACCGACACCCCGGAGGTGCTCCAGCAGTATGCCGAGCGTTTTGGCGTACAAGACAGCAAGAAATGGTGGTTCTTGACCGGAGACCGGGATCTTACCTACCGTTTGGCTAACTTGTATTACCTCATTGCCTTGCAGGACGACGCTGCGGAAGGAGGCTTCACCCATTCGCAGACCGCCGTGCTGTTGGATTGGGACGGGAACATTCGGAGCCGCTTGGAGGAAGAGTCGGGCCAGTTGAAAGGGGTATACGATTTGACCAGCCCCCACCAGTCCGATGAACTTGTGGACGATTTGCGCGTTTTAGCGAAGGAGTACCGGGCCCACAAAATGGGCAAGAAATAAGGAAAACCATGCCAGCACCCAAGGAGCATTCGACCCAGCCCGCCACCGATTCGTGGGCGATTCCAACCATCGTTGTCCTGTCCATAGCGGTACCCGTGGTGGTGGCTTTGTTGTTTTTGCTGCCCGAGGAGTGGAAAATCCAATGGGGCCATACCAACTTTAGGAGCTTGCCCTTTTTCCACGCCGTGTTGAACGGATGCACGGCCGTTTTGCTCTTGGTGGGCTTTGGCATGATCAAGGCAAAAAATGTAGCCTGGCACCGCTTGGCCAATATGACAGCCTTTGGATTGTCTGCCCTGTTTTTGGTGAGCTATGTGCTTGCGCGCCTGTCCAATCCCAATGTTCCTTTTGGCGGAGAAGGCTGGATTCGTCCGGTGTACTTCTTCATTTTGATTACCCACATTGCGTTGTCTGTGCCCGTATTGCCGTTGGCCATGTTGAGCATTTACCGTGCCTTAACCCACCAGGTTCAGGCACACAAGCGCTTGGTCAAGTGGACCTTTCCGATTTGGATGTACGTGGCGGTGACCGGCGTACTGGTATACCTGTTTATGGCACCTTATTATCCCCAACCCTAAGGCGATGAACAGGTCTCTGCAAAAAGCACTCTTCCTCGTTTGGGTGGTTCTGGCAGTCCCTACCGCAGGATGGGCACAGTGTGCCATGTGCAAGGCTACTGCGGAAACCAATCAGGCCGGTGGCGGGAGCGATGCAGAGGGATTGAACGCAGGAATCGTATATTTAATGGCCATGCCCTATGTGTTGATGGGGACGGTCGGTTTTTTTTGGTACCGTTCTGCCAAAAAGGCACGGAATTCAGAAAGTTAGCACGATTATTGTCGGGTATTTATTCGACCAATTCCGGTATTTTTATGCGACGTAGCCTCTTACTATTTGGCGCACTTTGGGTGGCTGTTTTTCATGCCTGGGGCCAGGAGGCTCCAAACCAGGTTTCCAACATTTGGACCTTGGAGCGCTGTTTGTCTACGGCGTTGCAGCAAAGCCTGTCTTTGGAGCAGTCGGAACTGACTGCACGGGGTTCTCAGTTTGACGTTCAGGCAGCTGGAGCCGCGTTTTTACCATCGGTTAATGCCAATTCCGGTTACTTTACAAACAGCGGTTTGGTGATTGACCCGGTTACCAACACGGTGAGTAGAACGGGCTTGTCCAGTGGGTCAGGCAGTTTGGTAGCCTCGTTGAATGTTTTTGATGGTTTTCAATCGTACCACCAGTACCGGCGTGCCCAAGTAGAGGCTGCCGTCAGTAGGTTGCGGTATACGTCCGGTCAGTACGAGGTGGTTTTGCAGGTTTCGTCGGCTTATTTGCAAGTCCTGATGGCAGAGGAAGCATGGAAAGTGGCCCGTGAACAAGAAGCGCAATCCTTGCGGCTCGTAGAACGAATTCTAAAAATGAAGGCCGTAGGTGCGGGTACACAAGCCGATGTATTCCAATTGCAGGCCCAGCATTCCCGCGACGTTCAACGGACGGTAGCCGCTCAGAACCAGCGGGATTTAACACGTTTGGCCCTCTTTCAAGCGATGAATCTTCCCTTGGAAGAAAATGCCGTTCTGGTAGCGCCTGAGGGAGCAACGAAATCGGAAGGGGCTGCTGTGGTGCTGTCTTCGCCCATTGCAAGCTTAGTAGAGGCTTCGCGAGAGCACCAGCCGACGATCCAGGTGGCCCAGTTGCAAGTAAAAAGTGCGTT
>JBILEM010000156.1:0-4076 GCA_044352085.1 Schleiferiaceae bacterium | reverse complement strand
CTCAGCCCAAGCCGTCTACATCGACGACTACGCCCACCACCCCACGGAGATACGGGCTGCCCTGTCCGCCGCGCGGCAACTCTACCCCAACAAGCGGATGACCGTCGTTTTCCAGCCGCATTTGTTTACCCGCACCCGGGACTTTTTGGACGAATTCGCCCTGTCGCTGCTAACCGCAGACGAGGTGTTTCTCCTTCCCATCTATCCGGCTCGGGAACTCCCGCTGCCGGGGATTACCTCGGAAGCGCTGGCCGCGGCCTTTCCAGAGGGCCAGCAACCGCGTGTTTTGTCACCGGAAGAAGTCATCGACTGGACCCGCCAAAATCAGCCCGAATTGCTCCTAACACTAGGCGCTGGAGACATCGACCGTTTGGTTGCTCCCTTGGAAGACCTTTTCTCTCACGGATTTCAACCGCTTAATTCCCCATCGGCCCCATGAATTTTCCGTGGAAAAAAGCTTTGTTAACGGGTCTGCTCGGGGCACTGACCGTGGTCCTCTTTGCTGGGGCCGCTTTGGGGGTGCAGCACCAGTCCAACCGGAAAATCGCCGGCATCCATTGGATGCTGGAACAACCCGCGGACCAACCCCTTCTGGCGGAGCAAGATCTGCGGCAATTGGCGGCGAAAATGGGTGCTCCATTCAGCGGAAAAATCCGAAAAGAAATTAACATTCGATTGTTGGAAGAAACCTTGGAGACGCATCCCCTGGTGGAAAAAGCCGAAGTATTTTCAACTTGGGATGGAACCCTGCATGTTCGGATTCAACAAAAAATAGCTAAAGTGCGTGTAATTCAGATAGATAAGTCCTTTTACTTGGACACCAAAGGGCATGCTATGCCCCTATCGAAGCGCGCAACAGCAGCCGTACCCGTCCTCACGGGCGACTTGGATTCCGCCCGGATTCAGCAAGGATTTCGTTTGTTGGAGGCCGCTGCCACCCATTCCACCTTCCCCGGAGGTTGGACGGGACTGGAAGTCGACCGTCTGGGAACCTTCACCGCCTACCCCGCTTTTGCCCCCCATGCCTTGGTGTGGGGACGTCCCCTTCGGTTCGATGACAAAGCCCACCGGCTCTCTGTTTTTTACACCTACATGACCCAAGCCGGACTCCTTGACTCTTTGAGCCAAGTGAACGTTCGATTCAACGGCCAAGTCGTTTACTCATTGCACGAATGAATCCCCACTCCATGGAAAAAATCGCAGTCGGCCTGGATATAGGCACCACCAAAATTGTTGCCATTGTCGGTAAGCGCAACGAATTTGGCAAAATCGAAATCATTGGAATGGGCAAAGCCCCGAGCTTGGGGGTGCAGCGAGGCGTGGTGACGAATATTGTCCAAACCGTTGATTCCATTGAGCGGGCGACGGCGTTGGCCGAAGAAGATGCCCAATTGACCATCAACAGCGTTGTGGTAGGCATCGCCGGGCAGCATATCCGCAGCCTGCAGCACTCCGACTACATCACCCGCGAAGACCGGGAGTCTGTGATCGAGGATGCCGACTTGGAACGACTGACGGCCAATGTCCACAAATTGGTCATGAATCCCGGAGAAGAAATTATCCACGTTTTGCCGCAAGAATACCGGGTAGATGGACAAAGCGACATCATTGAGCCACGGGGCATGTACGGCGGTCGGCTCGAAGCCAGCTTCCACATCGTGGTAGGCCAGGTGACGAGCATCCGCAATATTGCCCGGTGCGTAAAAAGCGCCAATTTGGAGGTGCACGACATCAATTTGGAGCCCTTGGCTTCTGCGGAGGCGGTCCTGAGCCAAGAAGAAAAAGAGGCGGGCGTCGTTTTGGTGGACATCGGCGGAGGAACCACGGATGTCGCCATTTTCAAAGACGGTATCATTCGGCATACGGCCGTTATCCCTTTCGGTGGGAACATGATCACCAACGACATCAAGGAGGGCTGCACCATCATCGAGAAGCAAGCCGAGCTCTTGAAAGTGCGATTTGGTTCTGCTTGGCCCGGGGAAAACAAAGACAACGAAATCGTCTCCATTCCCGGCCTGCGTGGGCATGATCCCAAAGAAATCAGCTTAAAAAATCTTTCCAAGATCATCCACTCGCGCTGCGTGGAAATCATCGAGGCTGTGTACTCGGAGATCAAAGCATACGGCCACGACCAACCCCGCAAGAAACTCATTGCCGGCATCGTTTTGACCGGCGGCGGATCCCAATTGAAGCACATCAAGCAATTGGTGGAGTACGTTACCGGAATGTATACCCGCATTGGATACCCCAACGAACACCTTGCCGGACAGGCCGATGGCGCAGAATTGTCGAGCCCAATTTATGCAACCGCCGTTGGGTTGTTGATGAAAGGATTGGAGAGCAAAATCGAATTTCCGATGGTGGCCAATCCGGAACTCGAGCCCATGGACGACGCCGCTTTTGCCCCACTTTCCGCGGGTGTTGCCGCACCCAATGCCGCGGCCACCGCATTCGGCTCCCCGGCCCTTGGAACCGAAGCCTTGTCCACTGCAGATTCACCCATGGCTCCTCTTGGCAACGACGATGGCGCCAGCAACGAAGACGCGAACGAAGAGGCTTTGCCCCAAGATTCCATGCCCCAAAAACGCCAGAATTTCTTCGAATCCTGGGTTCAAAAATTTGTCAAGTTCATCGACGAAGAATAATCTACCATGCACACACCCCCTGAACAACCCACCGGTCTGCATTTTGACCTTCCCAAAAACCGCTCGTCCGTGATCAAAGTCATTGGCGTCGGTGGAGGAGGAAGCAATGCCGTGAACTACATGAAACTTGCTGGAATCAACGGCGTAGATTTTGTGGTCTGCAACACCGATGCGCAAGCCTTGGAGCACAGTCCCGTCGAAACCAAAATCCAACTTGGGCAAAACCTCACCGAAGGGATGGGCGCAGGAGCCAATCCGGAGATTGGGGCAAGTGCCGCCCAAGAAAGCGTGGAAGAGATCAAAGCCTTGTTGTCGTCGAACACCAAAATGGCCTTTATCACGGCTGGAATGGGAGGCGGCACGGGAACAGGGGCTGCACCCATTATTGCCAAAGCGGCTCAAGAAATGGGCATTCTCACGGTAGGAATTGTGACCCTGCCCTTCGCTTTTGAAGGCAATGTACGCGCCCGCCAAGCAGAAGCCGGGATTGAGAAATTGCGTTCCGTCGTGGATTCCTTGATTGTGGTGAACAACAACAAATTGCGCGAGGTATACGGCAATTTGGGCTTCAAGGCCGGCTTCAACAAGGCCGACGAGGTTTTGGCAACAGCCGCACGGGGGATCGCCGAAGTCATCACCCACCACTACCGCACCAACATTGACCTCCGGGATGCCAAAACCGTTCTTGCCGGCAGCGGCACAGCGCTTATGGGCTCCTTCCAGGCGGGAGGTCCCAACCGTGCTACCGACGCCATTGCAGGAGCCTTGGACAGTCCGTTGCTCAACGACAACCGAATCCATGGAGCCCAAAACGTATTGCTGTTGATTGTCTCCGGGTCCAACGAACACGAAATTACCTTCGATGAAATTGGGGAAATCAACGACTTCATTCAGAACGAAGCCGGAGGAAATGCCAATATCATCATGGGAATCGGAGAAGACTCCGCATTGGGGCAAGCCATTCAAGTAACGGTCATTGCGACCGGATTTGAGGCAAACACCATTCGGTCTGGCATGGCTCCAAAAGAGGAAGCCAAGGTGGTTCACGACCTGCATACAGACTCCGTTCACGCCCAACGAAACGCTGCCTTTGACGCCCCCCTCGCCGAAGTGTCCGTCGCAAGCCCTGCCCCTGCAGAAATGGCGGAATCGTCCATTTTAAAAAGCGTCGAGGAACCCTTGGCCAACTGGGACGATCGCTCCCAGCCGCTGACCCAGGTTACTGAAGTTTCCGAGGTTGCCGAGGATGTCGAAATGGAACTGTCTGCCCCTTCGGATTCCCCGGTTTACAAAATTGAAGCCGTCCCAACCCTGTTCGACTTTGATGATTTTGTCATCCGAGACCTGGCACCTGAAACCATTTCCAATGAACCCACCCAAGAAGTGGCGTTTATTTCCCCCTTTGACTTAGGAGCAGAACAGGCCTTCGCG
>JBILEM010000155.1:0-4111 GCA_044352085.1 Schleiferiaceae bacterium | reverse complement strand
AATCTTCACCACCCGGGAAACTTCCTCCGCAGACGAAGGAAAAACCACGGCGTCGGGAAGGAAATGCAGGTCCTCGGTCTGGTCGTGGGAATGGGAATCCCGGGCCGGTTGGTCTACCCGGACGGCATCTTTGGGCAAGGCCGCCCGAAGGGCCTCTACCCATTTTGCATTATCTTCGGCGTCGCTCATTGAATACAAAAGTATGCACTATCCCAAGATGCTGGCGGTCACTTTTGCCGCTGCTTTAGCCCTGGCCGTATCGCCGATTTATGCCCAAAATACCTCCACCGAGCCACGCTCGGTTACCTTGGACGACGTCTGGGGCGTTTATGCCTTTGGGGGCAAATCCATCAACGGATTGCGGTCCATGGCGGACGGGGTACACTACACCCGACTGACGCGGGGCGAGGGAGGTACCCAAATCGAAAAGTTCGACTACGCTACCGGGACGTCCAAAGGCGTCTTGGTCACGTCCAAGGAGTTGGAGGCCGGTAAAAATCAACCGTTTGCCATTCAGAACTATACGTTTAGCCCAGACGAACAGTACCTTCTGCTGGAAACCGACCTTGCTTCCATCTACCGGCATTCGTACACCGCCAAAGTCGGTTTGTACAAAATCAAGGACCGGTCCTTTGTTTCATTGGGCGACAAGCCCGTCCAAAATGCCCAACTTTCCCCCAACGGAAAATGGGTAGCCTACGTGGAAGACAACAACGTCTGGTTGTTTGAGGTGGCCACGGGAGAGCGCCGGGCCGTGACCACGGACGGAGTGCGCAACCGCATTATCAACGGCGCCCCGGATTGGGTGTACGAAGAGGAATTCAGCTTTCACGTCGCGTTGTGGTGGTCGCCCAACAGCGAACATCTCGCTTTTCTGCGGTTCGACGAAACCGACGTCGCCTCTTTTAGCATGGATGTGTACGGTTCCGAACTGTATCCCTCCCAGCAGAAGTTCAAATACCCCAAAGCGGGCGAAGCCAATTCCAAGGTGACGCTCCATGCGTATTCCCTCTCCAAGCAAACCGTCGCCCCCATGGCGCCCGGGCTGGAATACGAATACCTTCCCCGCGTGCAGTGGACGCCCAAAAACGAATTGGCGTTTATGGTGTTGAACCGGCTGCAGAACCATTTGCGGCTCTACACCCAAGATCTTGACGGCGCTCCCCGCTTGTGGCTGGAAGAAAAAGACGCCGCTTACGTGGAAGTAACCGACCAGTGGGAAGTCCTTCCCGACGGATCCTTGGTCTGGGCCAGCGAAGCCGGGGGGTACAACCAGCTGTACTGGGTATCTGCCGACGGTAAAAAGCGGAAAGCCCTCACGGACGCCTCCTCCGACGTCACCGAATACTACGGAACCGATGCCAAAGGCACGGTTTTCTACCAAGCCGCGGGAAAGTCCGCTGCCCAACGTGAGGTCTACGCCGTTTCGGTGAAAGGCGGCAAGCCCCGCACCGTCGCCGGGCAACCGGGAACCAACCAGGCCGCATTCAACAAGACCCTCACGTACTTCATTCTGACGCACCAATCCGCGCAGCAGCCGCCTCGGATTGGGCTGTATGAAGCTTCCGGTAAAGAGATCCGGGTACTGGAAGACAATGCCGCTTTGACCGAAAGGCTCAAAAAGTTCAAATTGAGCCCCAAGGTGTTTCTGCCGCTGGCCTTGTCCGACGGTCGGACCCTGCCTTCTTGGCGCATTTTGCCGCTCAACTACCAAGCCGGGAAGCAATATCCGGTCTTGATGTTTGTTTACGGCGGACCGGGGAGCCAACAGGTACTGGACGTCTTTGGCGGCCGCGATTATTTCTGGTACCAGCACCTGGCCTCGTTGGGGTACATGGTGGTCTGCGTGGACAACCGCGGCACCGGAGCCCAAGGCCGGGAATTCAAAAAATGCACCTACCAGCAGCTCGGGAAATTGGAGGTAGAAGACCAAATTGCTGCCGCCAAGGCATTGGCACTGCAGCCCGACGTGGACCCCGCCCGTTTGGCCATTTGGGGCTGGAGCTACGGCGGCTACATGAGCAGCAACTGCATCCTGAAAGGAGCCGACGTATTCAAGGCGGCCATGGCCGTTGCCCCGGTGACAAACTGGCGCTTTTACGACAACATCTACACCGAGCGGTTCATGCGCACTCCCGCGGAAAATGGCCCATCGTACGACGCCAACTCTCCCCTCTCGCACGCCGACAAACTCAAGGGATCCTTCTTGCTGGTACACGGAACCGGCGACGACAACGTCCACGTTCAAAATTCCATGCGCCTGGCAGAAGCCCTGATCCAAGCGAACAAGCCCTTCGACTACATGGTCTACCCGGACAAGAACCACGGCATCAGTGGAGGCAAGACCCGGTTGCATCTTTACACCCTCATGACCCAATTCTTGCTGGAAAACCTTTAATTCTCTTTACCTTCCCCCCTTCGTCCAACGCAATTAAACTTCAAACGCATGAGCCAAAACGCCGCCAAAACCCATCCCAAGGGACTTTACACCCTGTTTTTCACCGAGATGTGGGAACGCTTCGGATTTTACTTGATCATCGGAATTCTCTTCCTCTATATGACCGACGGCCTCAAGGGAGGCTTGGGATGGTCCGATTCGACGGCGAACGACGTGTACGGCACCTACATTGCATTGGTGTATTTGACCCCTTTCATTGGGGGGCTGTTGGCCGACCGGGTCTTTGGATACCGAAAAACCATCATTGCGGGCGGTTTGTTAATGGCCGCCGGGTACCTCACCCTGTCGATTCCCGGTGAAACGGCCTTTTATGTGGGTCTTTTGCTGATCATCCTGGGCAACGGGGCTTTCAAGCCGAATATTTCGACGTTGCTGGGCAACCTCTACAACAAGCCGGAATACAGTTCCCTCAAAGACAAGGGCTACAACATCTTCTACATGGGCATCAACATCGGTGCCTTTGCATGCAACTTTATTGCAGCGTGGCTGCGCAACGAGTACGGCTGGGGCTACGCCTTTGCCGCTGCCGGAATTGGCATGCTCATTGGCGTGGGAATCTTCATGAGTGGGAAGACCATTTTGTCCGACGCCGACCAAATCAAGCCTGCGCAACCCGAGGACATGCCTTTGTCCCGTATCGCTTTGACCATCTTTGTTCCTGCCCTCGTATTTGCAGCCATCGGTTTCAATGCTGGTTCCATTTTTGGCGTAGAAAATGTATTTGGCTCTACCTCCAACGACACCTTCCTGTTTGCGTGCTTACCGGTAGCGTTCTTCTACCTCACCACCTACCTGAAGTCTTCCGCGGAAGACAAGAAACCCATCGGGTCTTTGTTGTACATCTTTGTGGTGGTGATCATTTTCTGGGCCATTTTCCACCAAAACGGCAATGTATTGACGTCGTGGGCAGAAAAGTACACGTACCGCGAAATGCCTGAGAATGTGAGCGGCGTGGCCGAGCAGCTCTCGTTGCGACAAACGATTGAAATGCCCACCGACCCTGCCGCAGAAAAGGATCCGTACTTAGAAAACCTGCCGGCCTCCGAGCAACCTGCGCCGGGCGAAACCATGCAACTCATCCCCACCGAGTTGTTCCAGTCCTTGAACCCCATGTTTGTGGTCTTCCTGACTCCGTTGGTGGTGGGCTTCTTCGGCTTCTTGGGCCGACGGGGCAAAGAACCGAGCACCCCCCTGAAAATTGGATTGGGCTTGTTCATCACGGGTTTGAGCACCTTGGTCATGATTTTGGCCGTTCAAGCCAGCCACAACGGTGCCGAAAAAGTATCGGCCAGCTGGTTGCTGGGCACCTACGCGGTGATCACCATTGGCGAGCTGTGTTTGAGCCCCATGGGATTGTCATTGGTGTCCAAATTGAGTCCGCGCCGCCTTACCGCGGTGATGATGGGCGGCTGGTTCCTGTCCACCTCCATCGGCAATAAATTGGCCGGTGTCTTGGGCCACATGGGCGCAGACAACCCCGACAAAAGCATGGTCTTCTACATCAACTTCACCGGCGCCATGGTCTGTGCCGTGTTGCTCTTTATTGGCGTGAAGCGCATTGCGGCCGTATTGAACGAGAAAACGGCTTAATTCCCATGGAAAACACATTGGAGCAAATCCGCGACTTCCGCGGCACCTATCCCAAGCAACTGT
>JBILEM010000154.1:0-4130 GCA_044352085.1 Schleiferiaceae bacterium | reverse complement strand
AGGCAGCGGGATCTGCCTGCACAAACCGTGGATCGCCGATGGCGTTGTACTCGATGAGGTTCACCTTGCACGGCACCTTTTTGCACACGCGGACCAAGGCCGCAATGTCTTCCGGAGCGTCGTTGATTCCTTTCCACACGACGTATTCAAACGTGATTCGACGTTTGGTCATGCGGTACCAGTGCTGCAGAGCGGCCACGACTTCTTCCACCGGAGACACGTCGTTGATGGGCATCATGGTGGACCGGACTTCGTTCCGCGCGCTGTGCAAGCTGACCGCCAAATTGAACTTGACGCCTTCGTCGGCCATTTTGATAATCATCTTGGGCAAGCCCACGGTGCTCAGGGTGATTCGACGCGGAGACAGCCCCAATCCGTCGGGAGCCGTAATGCGTTCAATGGCCGCCAGTACGTTGGGGTAATTCAGCAGGGGCTCGCCCATGCCCATGAAAACGATGTTGGTCAGCGGCCGGCCGAATTCTTCCAAGCCCTGCTTGTGGATGGTGACCACTTGGTCAAAAATCTCCTGCGGATCCAAGTTGCGCATGCGCTTCAACTTGGCGGTGGCGCAAAATGCACAATTCAGGCTGCACCCCACTTGGCTGCTCACGCAGGCCGTAATGCGTTTCTCGGTGGGAATCAACACACTTTCCACCACCAAATCGTCGTGGAGCTTCACGGCATTTTTCAGGGTGCCGTCTGAACTGCGCTGCACGGTGGCCAGCGACTGCTGGGGAAAGGCGAAGTCCGTCTCCAACCGAGACCGCAAAGCCTTGGGGAGGTTGGTCATGTCCTGGAAATCCAATGCCTGCTTGGACCACAACCACTCGTACACCTGGTCCCCCCGAAAGGCGGGTTCCCCGGCAGCGGCCATCCAGGTGCGCAGGTCCTCCTTGGTCAGGGACCGGATGTCTCGTAGCTCGGCCATCAGGGTTGCTCGGTTTCCAGGGTGGCCGATTCGTTGGATTTGGAACGCGTCGCACCGGACAAAGCACGGCCGTCAAACTCGCCAAAAACCACCCGACTGCCTTGCTGTGAAAACAAAACCGCGCCCCCCCCGGTGCCGGTGAAGCCCCTGGAATATCGCGGCATCGGACGGAAGCGTCCTTTCCGGTTTAGCTGCAAGACATGGTAACTCAACTGTCCTTCTACCTCCAATTCCGCCGCCACCAATTGGCCGTTGGACACGTTGTTCATGGCCCGCATGGGGCGGTTGGTGGCCCAACGCGATTCATTTCGCCGCGCGTCGTTGTAAATCAGGATCAAGTCCGAGTCCCGTAGGGTCCACGTCAAACCCGAAAAGCGGCCGTTGTCGTTTCGGGTGACCTGCTGCTTGGGAACCAAGGCCATGTACTCGACGTCTCCCTGGGGAGAAATACTGAGAACGACTACGTCGAGGTAGAAATAGATGTAGTCGGTGCGGATCACCTGGCCCCGGGAATTGGTGACCTGCTGCACGGTGTAGTAGTAGACTTCCGCAACCACGTAGGATCCCCCGTCTGCCCGACGCAAAAAGTCTCGGAATTCAAAATCGGCCTGCACCGGGCGTCTTCCGCGGCCCCGAAGGCCAAAAGACATGCCGCGTTTCAATTCCTCGCTGAAGGGTTCCAGAGAAGTTTTGATCGGATCCAGGGTTTTGGGATCCAGCACGAAATAAAAGGCCCCGGTGGTGGTGCCGTAGCGGCGATCGGAATAGAATCCACTGACTGCCAAAACATTGCCTGCTCCATCGGCCTGCAAACCGACTCCGCTGACCACAAATACATTTTCAAGGCCCAGGTCCACTTCCTCCGCATCGGTTCGATTGGGTTGGAATCGATACAACACGTAGTCCCGGTTGGAACTGCCCATCTGCCACCGTTCCCCTTCCCGAACATCGGGGTTTTTGTACCCCACCAGGTAAAAGTCGCCCGAGTTGGCGAGGGATTTGCCGGTAACCGTGAAAAAAGCATTGCGCCGTTGCATGCCAAAATTCGTTCGCCATTGTTCCTCGAGGTCCCGGTTGTACACCACCACCTGCACCTCGGCTTCCTGGTTCACTACCTTCTGTGCGGGTTCCGAATACACGGCAAATTGGTTGGAGTCTTGGCTCCAAACTACATCGACGCTGGCTTCCGCCATTGCGCGGGAGGCAACTTTATCCAAGGGGACGACCGGGCTCGCTTGTCCGGTGCTGTCAACTTTCAAGAGCAAGATGGTGCGGGCACGCTCTTCCGCCGAATACGCTTGGTAAAAAAGATAAAACTCCCCGCGTACCACGTGAACGTCGGTCAGCCGAGCAATCCGGCCTTGGTAGCGAAAGCCGTCGATCTCCGACTGCCATTTTTGCAATCCCGAACCCCGTTCGTAACTGGCCACCAAGACCCGGTCCAATTTGGCCAAAAGCACGCGGGTTCCCAAGGTATAAAACCGACGGGAATCGGTCCCCACCACCCCTTGCACCCGAAGCTGATTCACCCGGTACGTCGGGCCCCATTTCAACCCAACCGACTCCGGAGTGGATTTATTTTGGCCCGATAATTGGAGCGTAGTGATCACCAACGCGGCAATGAGAACGCGGTGCAATACATTTGTTTTCATGAAAGGGTATTGGGGATACGAAGGTATGAAAGGACTGCGGAACGTAGGATTGATTGTGCTGGTTTTGGCGGGGGCGCTGCCCACGGCAAATGCGCAGGTAATTCAAATGCAAAAGCGGACGATTTCGCCCACCGGGAGAACCGCTCCGTCCCCGTCTCCCGCGCCCCAAGCCGAATCCCAAAAAGAGCCCACACGGCTGACCTATCTGGAGCGGTTGGCCAAGTCTCCGATGCGGGATCGGTATACGTCTGGGTTAAAACTAAATCCAAGTGCATGGGCGGTTGGAGCGTATCCTATTTCTTACGAATACCGTGCCGGAAAACACGTCAGTTGGGAACTGGGCGCTGTGCCCGTTTACCGTAATTTTTGGCGGGAAAGCATTTGGCCTGCGCACAGCGGATTGTCCACCTTGCAAGGGGAATACGCTTGGGGGCTGGGCGCTTTTGCGCAAGGAAAGTATTTCTTTTCAAAACCCGCCTTTCAAAACGGGTGGTACCTCGGTGGCCACGGCCAGTATCGCCCTTATTCCGCCACCGTTTCTTTTCTTGAAACCAATTCCGGAGGCGGTACCGTGCTGCAAACCATCCGTCCCTTCCGGCGGTATTACGACGCTGGGCTCTTGGTGGGCTACCACGTTCGCGCAGCCGAACGCTGGCTGGTGGACTTTTCTTTTGGCGCCGGGGTTCGCAGGCTCCAGTTGGCCGAGGCCGGGGAGTTTATTAACGCGAACAGCGAAACCGTTGCCGAACTCGCCCCCACCGCCTGGTCTGCTATGCCCTACGTGCAAACCAGTGTGCGCATAGGGTGGTTGCTTCCCAAGAAACGGTAACCTTTTCCCCTTTTTGTGAGCGCCTCCGGGAATGGGAGGCTGTGCTTAAAAACAACCAGGGCCGTCTCGTTGGAGACGGCCCTGGTTGTTTTGGCTCAACCGCTGCGGTGCAGCGCGATGCGTATTGGCTTAGATAAACAGCACGGCGTCTCCGTAGCAAAGGAAGCGGTAGCCCTCTTTGACTGCGGTGTTGTAGGCCTCCATGGTCAACTCGTGGCCAGCAAACGCACTGGTCAGCATAAGCAACGTCGACTGCGGCTCGTGGAAATTGGTCAACATGCTGTCTGCCACCTTGAACTCGTAGGGCGGGAAGATGAACTTGTTGGTCCAACTGGACGTGGGCTTGATGCCGTTCTCCGTGGTCGTTGAGCTTTCCATGGCGCGAATGACGGTGGTGCCTACCGCACAGATGCGCTTTTTGTTGGCCTTGGCTTTGTTCACAGCGTCGGCTGTTTCGGGGTAAATCCAGAACTGCTCGGAATCCATTTTGTGCTTGGACAAATCTTCCACTTCCACGTTGCGGAAAGTTCCCAGCCCTACATGCATGGTCATTTTGGGCAGCTCGACTCCTTTGATTTCCAAACGCTTTAACAGGTTTTTGCTGAAATGCAGGGAAGCCACAGGTGCAGCAACCGCTCCTTCCACCTCGGCAAAAATGCTTTGGTAGCGCTCTTCGTCGGCTGCTTCTAGGGGACGTTCGATGTACTTGGGAATGGGAGTC
>JBILEM010000246.1:0-4175 GCA_044352085.1 Schleiferiaceae bacterium | reverse complement strand
GCATTTATCGAGAAATTGGACCATACGAAAGGTTGGGTATGTAAACTCCATTGTCCCCAATCATCCAAAGTTGTCCGGTAATTAACATGCACCTTCTTCCATTGAACTTCAGCCCCATATAAACTACTCATGAACCAACCGCCCGATAAGGCAGCTCGAACGTTTGGCGACTGAGACCGCCACTGTACCCTCCAGCGATTGCCTATTTCTACGTGCATTCCAGGTGCGATATAGCCTACTCGAACACCTAGGGCAGGGTGGGTATTCAGGTGGATTCTTCTATTCGGCAATGTATAGACCCATTGGGTCGATAATTTTTGCTTGGATAAATCAAACCAAAATTCACCTTCGAATTTCTTCACTTTCCATCCTCCATTTAGCCATGATTCATTTGACCACTTCCCAATGCTTAATCTTTGACTTCCTTTCTGGAAATTTAAGTTTGAACTGCGTCCTACTTGATTCCATTGAACGGTCCAGCCTCTATTTTGTAGGCCTAATTTCCAACCAGGGAGAATTGGCGAGGGTCCTAATCCCCTGCTAAACTGGGCAGAAAATGCCAATGACCAAATCAAAGGGCTTATAGGTTCCATTGCCATCTTCTTCTGTCATTGTCCAACAATACCAATTTGCCTAAGTCGTTGGTTCGTGTTTTCCATTTGATCTTCTTGTTTTCACCAGGCAGGATTACCCATTCGTTTTTTTGTACCGACCTTCCCCGCTCCGACCACAAGGCACGGGGCATCCACAATGCCTCTGACCGGTTCGATAATTCGAGCCAAATTCCTGTACTATCCCGGAAAGCAGTTGCCTGCACCAAGGTGTCCGAAGGCCCATCCCCTGCCGCCAAAACAGCGACTCCATAACGAACCAATGTGACCAAACCTATAGAATCTGTCAAATGCTTCCATTGGTACTCCAAGGAAACTGCTGGCTCCACGTAAACCATGCATCCCGTTGCTTTTTCGCGATTAGGCAATTCAGCTTTGAATGGAATTCGTTTCTTTTCACCCGGACCCACCGAACACGACCGGGCAATTTCTAAGTACCCAACCAACAGCGTATCCAAGGGAGGTGCATTTTTTGGACGAAGGGGGGCAACGGTAACAATAGCCGTCTCAGAAAAAGCACTGCGATTCAATACCTCGATCCATCCGTCTACTTTATGATGACGCAAGTACTTGTGCGACAAACCATTTACAACTTCCAGTTGGGCCTCAGCAGTTGGATTAAATAAAAGATACCACACCAAGAAAAACCCGAGCCGCCAATAGACGGCTCGGGAGTTAAATAAGCTAGGCAACATCTCAATAATTGGACAAAGTGTACCGCATCATGTACGTGCCCGACTGTTGGGTGCGGACTAAAGTTGGATTAAAGTCCATCATCGTGAGAACCCTTACTCCTGCATTTGCACCATCGCCCGTAAATCCGCTTTCAATGTTGTCTGCTAGAAGTCCAATCGGCTGGGAATTACTTACCGATGTGCTGTAGTAGTTTCCTGAATTGATGGTACTGGGCGGGGTAGTTATAAAGTTAAGATTCAAACCCGGTGGAAGAGTTGGAATAACTTCAATCGAAATAGACCGGTAGTTATCCGGGGCCAAAGACGCTATGCTGGTGAACTGCAAGAAGGTCTCATGAAATCCCTTCAATTTTGGGATATCACCTGCTACCGTTGGCGCAACTATTGGAAATGATAATGCTGTAATCGGATTACCACTTTGATCTACAATACGCAACATGGCTACTTCATCGATGGCAATGTTCGCAGCGACATTGGCTGAATTTTGTCCAAAAGAACACAGTGGGAGAAGGACAGCTAAACTGCCCAATCGAATTTTTTTCATTGTTTACTGGTTTAAGATTAATTGGGCTTCGGCCGAAATCCGGATACAAAATTGCCAATCCCAAATCCTCCCCTGTAAATTATTCGATGAACAGACTATGCACTGGGTTGAATGGGGTCGTTTAGCGGTTCATTCAACCGGTAATCCAAATGTTTTCATAAAAAAAGGCCGCCTCTTTCGAGACGGCCTCTTAAAATGAAAAGACTTAAGATTACTTGTTGTCTTTGATCGCCAAAGCGTAGATCACCAAACCAAAACCGATTTTGTTAACAGCGTCGGCAAGGTTGTAGAACAAGTTCAATGAACTGGCGTCGTGGCCCATGTCGATTCCAAACAATCCACCGTGGGTTCCCAAGATGTAACCGATTGGGTAGATCGCCCAGCCCACCAATACGAAATTGCGCAAGTGACGAACGGCCGTGGCAACGTTAGGACCAGCATTTGCTGCAAGCTGTGCAACTTCGCCTTTCCATACCAACCACAAGATGTAGAAGTACGCCGCTCCAGACAAGGCACCGTATACCCACTGCTGGGTTGCGTAGCCTTCACCTACGTAAACCGCCTCACCGATGTAACCGAGAACCAACATGGCTACGGAAGCAGCGATCAGTTTCCACAGCAAGGACATGGTGCCCCCTGCTTTCTTGGTGATCAGGTAAAACTCCACGCACATCAACGGAACGGTCAACGTCCAGTCAATGTAACGCAAAACAACGGGAGACTGGCCAGTGGCCATCCAGTAGTCGCGCATGTAGAAATAATGCACTGCAGCAATTCCTGTGATCAGACCGGAAACCAATAAAGAGGATTTCCAAGCGTCAGAAACACGTCCACGCTCCAGCAAGAAGAACACCGTAGCGGCCATCATAGCCATGTATCCGGTGAAGAAGGTAAACCCAACGTAATCCTGTGGATCAAAGTTGGCAGCGGCGTTGAGTAACATCATTTTGTGATGGTTTTAAGGGGTTAATGTGTACGAATAACAACTACTGTAAGTAATTGTTTATCAAATATGAGAAAAAAAATCAATACCATTAAGTGTTTTGCAAACACTTCATCTTAAAAAAGAATTGCTCACTCCTATAAGGGGGCTGAAGTTTTAGCATTGCCTAAACATTTCATCCCCCATGTGCGTTTACCATTTATGCCCTACCGCACGCTGGATACCGATCGCATCGAATGGCGAGATCCGACGTTCTTCGAAGAAGAACGAATGGTCCGTCGGGCTTTGGCCAAAATGCATCTCTTGGCATCGGACTTGTGGGTGCTGAGTAATTCATTCCATCAGGCATCCGATCGTATTATTGCTTCAAGGTTAATTGTTTTAAGCCAACTCCCTCAATGGAGCGAATCCGACTGGAAAGTAGGATACAGACTGATTCGGAAAATCCACTTCCGCTTTGAACATGCCGCAAGCATGGATTGCTTTGATGATCACTTGGATGCTTGGACCTCTTGGATATGTGTTTTTGCCTTTTTTGAATTAGTCGAAGCAAAACGCCAGGATGTTCGGTATGCTTACTCCCATAGTTTAAGGCATTTGCTGAACTAACTCCCCCCCTATTTATACAGTACCTTTGCTCTTATGACACCCCGTGTTTTGTGCATTACAGGTGGAATGGGCGCTGGTAAGTCTTTAGCAGTTAGCTATTTTCGTGATTTGGACTGGCCCGTTTATCCGGCGGACGAACGGGCCAAATTCCTGATAACCACTTCCCCACGTCTCCAATATGACTTGGTTAGTGCTTTTGGCTCGGATTCCATATGCCCCGACGGAAGCCCGAATGCCGTTTACTTGGGCATCCATGCATTTTCTTCTCATTCGAATTGGCAACGGCTAAATGAAATAATTCACCCAGCAGTAAATGAGGACTTTATCGGTTGGCTTGGCGCCCTAAAAGCACAAGATCACCCCTGGGTAATTAAGGAGTCAGCCCTCCTTTTTGAGATTGGAAACCGGTCCACCTGCAATCGGGTTCTTCTTATCACGGCCCAAGAAGCCCTTCGAAAAAACCGAATTGCACAGCGGAACCCCGAGCTAAGTTTGGAGGCTCTTTCCAGCCGAATGTCCTTTCAATGGGACGATGATCGCAAAAGAAAGCTTCTTGGAACAGATGATTTTGAAATTTCGAATGACGAATCTAGCGAAAATTTCTTGCGTAAAATAGCCCTCTGGTCGCATTCCGCATTTGCACACCTACGACTGCCGTAGTACAAAAAAAGCCGGCAAATATGCCGGCCTCTCGTTGGTTTGGTAAATGACGGTGAATAACTCCACTGCTCACAAACTTAGAAAAACGACCTCCCGCGAGGCGTCTCATTTGA
>JBILEM010000153.1:0-4180 GCA_044352085.1 Schleiferiaceae bacterium | reverse complement strand
GAACATCAACGCGTTCATCGCGACGGACTGGCAGCCCCTGGCCAAATTGTGGAACGACACTCCGGTGCTTTGGCTCAAGGCCCTGGAACCGGTGAAGTAAGCGTTTATTTTTGAGTGTTGAGCCCCCTGGGCGCCCCTGCGGGGCGCCCAGGGGGCTTTTTTCTTCCCAGAACTTGGCTACCGCTTACGACCGCGGCTGGCAGAGCTCCACCAACACCCCGTTGGCGTCTTTGGGGTGCACAAAGCACACCCACATATTCTCCGCGCCGGGCTTGGGTTCGTCGGACAGCACCTGAAAACCGGCGGCCTTCATCCGGGCCATTTCCGACCGGATGTCTTCTACCGCAAAGGCCGTGTGGTGAATGCCCTCTCCGCGTTTGGCAATGAACTTGGCAATGGGGCTGTCTGCGTGCATGGCCTCCAGCAGTTCCACTTTGTTGGGTCCGGCTTGGAAAAAGGACGTGCGCACCCCTTCGGTGGGCACTTCCTCGCGCCGGTAGGGGGCTACCCCCAACAAGGCCGTCCAGCGGGCTTCGGCCTCCTCGAGGTTGGCCACGGCAATTCCGAGGTGTTCAATTTTGTTCACAGGACAAAGGTAATCCACGGTCTCAGTCCCTCAGCGCCTGCGAACGCACCAGTCGGGCGTACAAACCGTCCTGCTGCAAGAGGGAATTGTGGGTCCCCGACTCCACCAAACGGCCTTCGTCGACCACCAAAATGCAATCCGCGTGCTGGACGGTGGAAAGCCGGTGGGCAATGACCACGGCGGTGGTGTCTTGGAGCAACACATCCAAGGCGGCCTGCACGGCGCGCTCGTTTTCGGCATCCAAGGCGGCGGTCGCCTCGTCCAGAAGCAGAATGGGCGGATGGGCCAACAGGGCGCGGGCAATGGCCAAGCGCTGCTTTTGGCCGCCCGAAAAGCGCGTGCCGGCCTCCCCCACCAGGGTTTGGTACCCCTGGGGCAGCGAGGCAATAAAGTCGTGGGCCTGGGCCGCTTGGGCGGCCGCTTCCACCTCTTCGCGGGTGGCATCCGGCTTGCCCAACGTCAGGTTGGCCCAAACCGTGTCGTGAAACAAAAACGGGTCTTGGCTCACCAGTCCAAACAGGGAGCGCACCCGAGACTTGGGAAGGTCCCGCACGTCCACTCCGTCCACCGTAACCGACCCGCTTTCGGGGTCCAAAAACCGCGGAAGCAAATTGAGCAACGTCGTCTTTCCTCCACCGCTGGGTCCTACCAAAGCGACCGTTTGTCCCTTTTTCACGGTTGCCGTTAGCCCTTGAATGGCTGCGCGTTCGGACTCCGGATACCAAACGGTAACGCCGTTCCAGGCCAGTTCGTGGGCGAAGGGCAGGGGGGCATCGGTCTGCGATGATGTCCCAGGAGCAATGGGCGGATCGGGCAAGGCGTCGGGCCAGTCCAGCACTTCAAAGATGCGTTCGGCAGCCGCGTTGCCGCGCTGGATTGCGTAAAAGGCATGGGTCAAGGCTTTGAACGCCGGAATCAGCTGGTAGAAAAAGAGGACATAGCCCATGAGCGCAGAACCGCTTAGCGTCTTCTCGTCCAACACCAGCCGGCCACCGTACCAAATAACCAGCAGCAAAATGCTGGCGCCCATAAATTCCGACAAGGGGGAACTGGCGTCTTTCTTGCGGAGCACCTTCGTGGCGGTGGCCTGCGTCGCTGCACTCGTTTTTTCGAACGACCGGGTCAGGATGGTTTCTGCCCGAAACGCTTGCACCACCCGCAAACCGCTCAAGGTTTCGTCGAGCAATGCCAGGGCACGGCCCAGCTCGGCCTGCGCTTTGGTACTGGACCGTTTGAGGCTCTTTCCTACGGTCTGGATTAAAAAAAACGACAAGGGAAGCACCAAGAGCAGGAACAGGGTGAGGCGGGGGCTCATGCTCAATAGGATGGCGAGAGAACCGAGGATGAGCAGCGGCTCCCGCACTACCAATTCCAAGGTGTTGAGCATGGACCACTCAATTTCGTTCATGTCTGTACTGGCGCGGGAAAGCATGTCTCCTTTGCGTTTGTGGGTGTAGGACCCCGGTGGCATGGAGAGCAATTTTCGGTACAGCTCCACCCGGAGGCGGTGGGCCACGCCGGTCCGCAAAGGCGCCACGGTGGCCAAGGAGAGGTAATGGAAAAGGTTTTTGAACAAAAAGGCGGCGGACCCGGCCAAACACACCCACAGCAAGGCGCCCGAAGGGCCTTCCTGGGCCACCCAGTGGCTGAGCCACGCAGAGAGCGCGGCCTTCCCTTCCGCCAACGATGCCACCTGTTCCGGGTAAGGCGTGGGGGCACTGGGGGCCTGCATAAAGAGCAGGTCCAAGACCGGGATCAAAATCCCGGCAGACAACAGGCTAAAAAACGTAAAAAATACCTGAAAAAGGGCTGCCAGTCCCGCATTTCTGCGGTACGGAGCCGCGTAAGCCAACACGCGCCAGTAACCCTTCATAGCGGATAAAGGTACGGGGAAATCCTGCTAAAGAACGCGTTCCAGGGCATCTTGCTCGGAGCACCTCCTGCACCGACCATTCGCTCCGAGCCGCCGCACAAGGCACCCAAGACCCGCCCACCCCTTTGCGCCGTGGCGTACCGGCGGCTTCGCGGCCAATTCCGTACCTTTGCCCCGTGGAAAGTACTCGCCAAAAGAAAATGGCGCGCCTGTTGGAGCGCGATATCGCCGAAGTGTTGCGCCAATTGGCGGCCAAGGACTTCCCCGGAACGCTGTGGAGCGTAACCAAAGTGCGGGTGACCCCCGACGTGGCCATGGCCCGGGTGTACATCAGTGTTTTCCCCACGGACCGCACCGCCGAAACCATGGCGTACATCGAGGAAAACAAGGCGTCCATCCGCAAGCAGATTGGCCAGTTGGTGCGGCACCAAATGCGCGTTGTGCCGGAATTGCATTACCACGCCGATGACTCGCTCGACTACGAGGCCACCATTGACCGTTTGTTGCGCGAGGGAGGCGAAAATCCCATTCTCTAACCGAATTTTATGGGGCGCGTGAATACCCCGTTCTTGGTGGCGTGGCGGTACGTCCGCGGCCGACGAAAAGCACGCATGGCCCAGTGGGTCACCCGGGCATCTGCCTTAGGGCTTGCCGTGGGAACCGCCGCCATGGTGGTGGTACTCAGCGCCTTCAACGGACTGGAACAGTCCATCTTGGATGTCTACCGGCCGGCCTATCCGGCCGTTTTGGGCCAACCGGATAGCACCGGAAACGGGTCGCTTTCTGCCCAGCAGGTGGCGCGCCTGCGGCGCGCCTGGTCCCCCGTCCTCCCCGCGGACGCCCACCTCCTCCCCGTCTACGAGCGCCAGGTGCTCCTCCGCAACGGCCTCAACGAAGCCGTCGTCACCCTGACGGTGCTTTCCCCCGAAGCGGCTTCTCATTGGCCTTGGTTGCCCAACCCCACCGGATTTCACCTGGGCTCTGGTGTTGCACAGGCACTGGGCCTCAGCGGGTTGCGGGACTGGCCCGCCCTGGAGGTCTGGATCCCCTCCCAATCCGACTTGGAACTCAACAGCTTGATGGACCTGGAACCGCAGCTGCAGCAAGGGGTTTTTCAACCCGAAGGCGAATTCACCGTCCATCCGGACGTGGATGCCCACCGGGCCTTGGTGGTCTGGACTCCGGCCTGGGCCCAATTCCTGGGATGGGATTCCACCTACACGCATCTGGACTGGATCCAACCCGCGGAACTCCGCTGGTCCCCGTCCAACTGGACCCGCTGGATCTCGGAAAATCCAGACCGCGCAAAAGGCGTACGCTGGATCCCTTTGGAGGAGCAGCAGTCCGCCCTTTTCCGGGTTCTGCGCACGGAACGGCTGGCCACGCTCGGGATCTTGACCTTGGTGGTCTTTTTAGCGTCTTTGGGGCTTTACGGGGCCACGGTGCTCCTGGCTTTGGAAAAAGGCCAGGAAAACCAATCCTTGCATGCCATGGGGGCCTCCTGGGGCCAAATTGCCACCATTTACCGCTACAACGGCGTGTTGGTGGGGGCACTGGGGGCTTTGGGGGGCGTTTTATTGGGAAGCGCCCTTGTTTGGGGGCAGCAAACATTTGGCTGGGTTGAACTCGGAACCGGATTCGCCCTTTCCGCCTACCCCGTTCGGTGGACCTGGGAGTCGGCCGGTCTGTCTTTTGCCATTGCGTGGGGTCTTAGTGCCCTC
>JBILEM010000152.1:0-4242 GCA_044352085.1 Schleiferiaceae bacterium | reverse complement strand
AATGCCCAAGAAGCCCTGCGGTTGATGCCCCAAACAAAGGCACTGGGAGCAAAGACAGCGCTTCTCAATGCCTTGTGCGTAGGTAAGATAGAAGGGGAAAAGGCGTATATTTCGGCACTGAAAACGGTGGTAACCTCCCACCCAAACACCCCCGAAGCGGCTCAGGCCGAAAACTATTTAATGGCACTGGGGGAGTCCTCCAAGTAAGCTCTATTCAGTCAAAAAATTCGTAAGAACATGGCATTGATGAACCCAAAATCAGCATCGGACACTCCTCAAATCAGCAACCGGATCCTTCCCGGAACGGATGTAGTGGGTGATATTCAATCGACGGGCGATGTCCGCGTGGATGGCCGAATCAAGGGAAATCTCAAGTTGGCCGGCAAACTGGTCATTGGGGAAAAAGGCTGGGTGGAAGGCGAAGTCCACTGCGTAGAGGCTACGGTTGGCGGAGCATTTAAAGGCAAAATGCACGTCAAAGGATTGTTAACCCTGCAGGCGACCTCCAAAGTGCAAGCGGACGTGGTCACGGGAAAGCTGGCCGTAGAGCCCGGAGCAGAATTTGCGGGCCAGTGTGCCATGACCTCCGTGGTTCGTGCGCTTTCCGATACGGAATCCCCCGCTCCAACTCCCGTTGCAGCAACCGAAAAGCGCGCTATTTGAACCCTTTCATGCGGTTCATGGGAGCCGCGTTTCAGATGGCGGCGGTAATTGGCCTGTTCGCTTGGGCGGGCATTTGGGCCGATGAAAACTGGAATTGGGCCCCTTGGGGAACCGTTGGACTCACCCTTCTCGGCGTAGTTCTGGCCATGGTCTGGATGATCAAACAAATTCAATCGACCCGATGAAGTACCTCTACGCCTTGTATCCGCTGACAGCGGTCCTCCATTTTTTGCTTTCCACAGGTATGGGCAAAACCTACTTTTGGCTGGGCGACGTGTACCTCCTCGTAATGGGCATGGGGCTGGTCTGGATTACCGACCGCTTTTGGCAGACCGAACCCGACAAGGCTGGAATGGTGTATATGTCCTTGTCCTTGGTTCGCATGTTGCTGGGCCTGGGAGTGGTCGTATTGCCATTAGCGATGAAGCAGCCCGAAGGATACCGCACCGATGCGTTGGTCTTTGTGGGGCTCTTTGTAGCCCAGATTGCGGTGGAAACGGGGATGTTGGTGCGCCTTCTGAAAAGCAGGTAGGAAATCTCCCAATTTGTGCGTAATTTTGCCGCGCATTTAGAACGGCGCATGATCAAGATCAAAACCCTTGGATTTATTGCTTTAACCTTCCTAGCAACAGCAGGAAGTGCTTCGGCATCGGCGCACGCTGAGGCAGCTCATGCCGCAGCACCCGCTGCTTCGGAGTCGAAATTCGACCCCACGGAAATGATCATGCACCACATCAAGGATGCCCACAGCTGGCATCTCTTCGACTGGAACGGTCACGCGGTAAGCATTGATTTGCCAGTTATTCTTTGGACCGACCACGGTTTGATTTCGTTCTCCAGTGCGGAGTTTCACCACGATGTGGATGGAAAGGTAGTCGTTGAGAGAAACGGGATGGCCTTTGTGAATCACCACGAAAAGATCCATTTTGCAGGCGACGAGCACCACGGTACGTTGATCGACCTGTCCATCACCAAGAACGTTGTTTCGCTGTTGGTGGTTGCTGTTCTCTTGCTCTTGATCTTTGTTTCTGCAGCACGCCACTACGCCAAGGTGGGATCCAACAAGGCGCCCTCAGGGTTGGCCGGTTTTGTGGAGCCCTTGGTCCTGTTTGTGCGCGACGAAATTGCCCGGGTGTACATTCCCTCAAAGCACGTAGACCGGTTCACCCCGTATTTGCTCACCTTGTTTTTCTTTATTTGGGTGAATAACTTGTTGGGCTTGGTTCCCTTCTTCCCGGGTGGTGCCAACGTAACAGGAAACATTGCCGTCACCTTGGTGTTGGCTGTATTGACCTTTATCTTGACCAATCTGAATGGCACCAAAGATTATTGGGCGCACATTTTTTGGATGCCCGGCGTTCCGGTTGCCTTGCGTCCCTTGTTGGCCGTTGTCGAATTCATTGGTCTTTTCACCAAGCCTTTCTCATTGATGATTCGATTGTTTGCCAACATCTCGGCAGGTCACATCATTGTATTGAGTTTGGTTTCTTTGGTCTTCATTTTGGAAACGGTGTGGGTGTCTCCTGCTTCTATCCTTTTGTCTTTGTTTATCTCTTCGTTGGAATTGTTGGTGGCGGCCCTCCAGGCCTTTGTGTTCACCACGCTGTCTGCCCTCTACATTGGCACAGCGTTGGAAGACCACAGCCACGGCCACGATTCCAGCCACGAGGCTGCACATTAACGTTTTTCTTTCACTTGTTTCATTCTAAAAATCACAATCATGACTGGTAGTATCGCTGCAATTGGAGCTGGACTCGCTGTATTGGGTGTTGGTCTTGGCATTGGCCGCATCGGTGGCTCTGCTATGGAAGGCATCGCTCGCCAACCAGAAGCTTCTGGCAAGATTCAAACCGCCATGCTGATTTCCGCCGCCTTTATCGAAGGTGCTGGTTTGTTCGGCATCGTCGTTTCGTTCTTGAAGTAATTCGAGACCTCGTATAGCCCTGCCTGCGGTCCGAAAGGGCCGCAGGCTTATGGCTATGAATCTATTCCAACCCGTTCAAATTTTCGAACATGGATTTAGTTACCCCCGGCCTTGGTCTCATTTTTTGGACCACGCTGACCTTTTTGATTTTGGTAGTGCTGTTGCGCTCTTTGGCATGGAAGCCCATTTTGGGCGCCGTGAAAGAGCGGGAAGCCTCCATCGACAATGCCCTGAAGGCGGCCCATGCGGCACGTGCGGAAATGGCGGCATTGCACTCCAGCAACGAGCAACTTTTGAAAGAAGCCCGCGAAGAGCGTGAGCGCATTTTGAAAGAGGCCCGTGAAATCCGTGAAAAGACGGTTTCAGATGCGAAAGCCACCGCTTCTGCGGAAGCTTCGCGCGTTTTGGAAATCGCCCGGGAGCAGATTCACATGGAAAAAATGGCAGCCATGACGGAAGTCAAAAACCAAGTGGCGCAGCTGGCCGTGGAAATGTCCGAGCGCATTTTGCGCGCTGAGCTGGGAGATGCTAAGGCCCACAAGGCCATGGTCGACCGTGCACTGGAAGACGTTAAATTGAATTAATTCACGGACCATGAGCACGTTGCGCGCATCCAATCGGTATGCAAAGGCCCTGCTGGACTTGGCCAAAGAAAAAGGCGTCTTGGAAGCCGTCATGGCCGATGTGACGTTCTTGTTGTCTGTGGAGAAAGAAAGTTCCGAGTTCCGCATGCTTTTGAAGAGTCCGGTCATCAAGCCGCTTCAGAAGATTGAAGCATTTCGCAATGCGTTTGCGGATCAGGTTAGCCCGTTGACGGTTTTGTTTGTCAACCAAGTCATCAAGCACGGCCGGGAGGCCCATTTGGTGCACATTTTAGAAAAGTATACCGACCGTTATTTGGTCGAAAAGAATACCGTTCGTGCTTACGTAACGAGCGCATCTCCGCTTTCCGACGAACAGCGCGCTACGTTGTTGGCGAAAGTCAAGGCGGGCGGCACCGCGGAAGTGGTATTGATTGAAAAAGTTCAGCCGGAATTGATCGGCGGCGTTGTGGTACGGGTGGGTGACCGCCAAGTAGACACGACGGTTGCACGCTCCTTGCGTGGACTGAAGCGCCAGTTTGAGAACAACTTGTACATCGCAGACCTCTAAATCGAACCCCATGGCAGACGTAAAACCTGCAGAGATTTCGGCGATTCTTCGCCAACAATTGTCCGGATTTGCTTCCGAGTCCCAGCTGGAAGAGGTGGGAACTGTTTTGCAAGTAGGCGACGGTATTGCCCGTGCTTACGGCATGCAAAATGCCCAATCCGGCGAATTGGTTGAATTCGAGACCGGACTTCGTGGTATCGTGTTGAACTTGGAAGAGGACAACGTCGGTATCGTATTGCTGGGCCCCGCAGAAGGCATCAAGGAAGGTGCTACCGTAAAGCGCACCGGCGTCATCGCCTCCATCGAAGTGGGCGAAGGCATGCTGGGCCGCGTGGTGGACACGTTGGGCAATCCCATCGACGGAAAAGGACCCATCGAAGGCGAGCGTTTCAACATGCCTTTGGAGCGCAAGGCCCCGGGGGTTATTTACCGCCAGCCGGTAAACGAGCCGCTTCAAACGGGTATCAAGGCCATCGACGCCATGATTCCTGTCGGACGTGGTC